>CAYLSF010001169.1:0-2783 GCA_964385675.1 uncultured Saprospiraceae bacterium | reverse complement strand
AATTTCTATCGGGTTCATAAAAGGCATGTGATTAATTTGAATTATATGAGGAAAAAGGAGAACTATTTTTCAAGTTAAACTTGCAAATTAGATTTATAAAATAAAAATTTAAAAAGAATCTAATTGAAAACCCCAGAATTAACAATCTGGCTTTCCTACATAATCACTATAATCATTCAAGTCTAAAAGGTGCAAAGCCTTCGCACCTTTTGAAGTTAATTAAACTAGCCTAAATTTAGCTATTATAATCAAACCAAAAACCATGGAATTAACAATCTGGCTCTCCTACATAGCCACCGTAACCATTCTAGTCATCACACCAGGTCCAAGTGTATTACTAGTCACCGCTAATAGTATGAAATACGGTGCGAATAAAACCATAGGAACCATTTTAGGGGATTTATCTGCTAATTTGTGTCAAATTACCTTAGCCGCTATCGGTTTGGCATCCATTGTTCTATCATCGGGCGAAATCTTTCAAATCATTAAATGGTGTGGTGTTGCCTATTTGATTTATATGGGTATCATGAAGATAATATCAAAACCTGATATTCAATTGGATAAGGAAAAAACGAATGATGGAAGTTTCTCCAAACTCTATGCAGAAGGGTTTTTAATGTCTGCGGCAAATCCTAAAGCCATTGTCTTTTTTGCAGCGTTATTTCCGTTATTTATTAATGAAGCGGCTCCATTTTTACCACAAGTTATTATTCTGACGATTACTTTTTTAGTCTTAGACGGAACGGCTCTTTTAATCTATACTATATTTGCCTCAAGATTGAAAACTTATCTTGAAAACCAGAATAAGATACATCTTCAAAACAAGATAGTGGGAGGCTTATTAATTTTGAGTGGCATTATGTTGTCAATGGTAAAGCAGACGAATAATTAAAAGCAAATGAAAATTCACAAATTTGACATCAACAAGGGCATTTATCAATTTGAATTGAATGAACTAGAAACCACTGTTCATTCACATCCTGCTTTTGAAATTATCTTTTCAAAAAACAGAGGCATTGAATTGGAAATTGGCAATACTACATATCTAAATGCCTCTTTTGTAATTCTTGAACCGAATACACTCCACAAAGTCAAATATAATGAAGCTAATGTTTTGGTCGTAATGATGGAGTGTAACACAGTATTTTTACAAAAATTTTTATCAAAGTTTGATATCAACTTATCGAAAGGCGTATATGTTGAAAAGGAAGTAAAAGATAGAACTGTCTTGATCCAAGAATTGATTGATACCTTCTATCATTCCAAACTATCTATGGCTACAGATGAAAGAATTCAACAATGTTTAGAACATTTAAATAGTTCCTCCTCGACATATACGACGTTAATAGAAGATTTAAAATCAAAAACATATCTTTCTGATAGTAGACTATCGCATCTATTTAAACAAGAATTGGGGATTTCAATCAAGAAATATTACGTTTGGAGTAATCTCAAAAAAGCTTTTAAAGCTGTGATTTATGACGAGAAAAATATGTATCAAGCCGCTATTGAAAATGGATTTTATGATCAAGCCCACCTAAGTAAAGCCTTCAAACAAATGCTAGGTATTACACCCTCGGATGTCTATAATAGCAGAACCTTACAAGTAAAATAAAGAAAGTTGCTATACATTTGTGGTGTTTTTAAACAACTTCACATAATCATTTATCATGAATTCAACAATTAGAACAGTTCAACCAACAGATATTCCATATTTAAAAGCCGTTTTAAATTCAATTGACTTATTTCCAGCAGATATGTTGGAAGATATGATTTCAGATTTTTTCCATAATCCAGCAACAGAAGATATTTGGTTTACGGTTATTGAAAATGATAAACCAATATCTATCGGCTATTGTGCCCCTGAAAAATTAACGGAAGGTACGTTTAACCTTTATGCCATAGGGGTTAAAAGTGATATTCAAGGGAAAGGCATCGGGACGATGATGATGCAATACCTTGAAAGACAATTAAAGCAAAAAGGACATAGAATTTTAATTGTAGAGACATCGGGTACAGACGAACTTAAACTCACAAGAGAGTTTTACGAAAACCTCGATTATACCAAAGAAGCCGTTATTAGAGACTTTTGGAGCGATGGCGATGATAAAGTTATCTATTGGAAAAAGCTGAATTAATTGATTTTTAAGTGATGAGAAATAAATAATTAAGTTCAAGAGTACAGTTCAAGTTCAAATTTCGTACTGCCCTCAGTGCGAAATTTGAACTAAATATTCTAGTTACCGATACTTTCGTAAGCCCTAATTTCCTCTCCTAAAACCAATAATTTCCACACTCCAAACCATTCCGACTTTTCAACAAACAAAAATCGACTTTTCAACAAAACATTGTTGTCAATTCCTCCATATCTTTGTATTGCTTTAATGAAATAATAAATCAATCTGAAAAATATAAATTCAATAAAAATGAGCAATAATCAATTTGGTAAAAAAGGATGGACACCTGAAAGAATAGGGAATTTAAAGGGTCAAACCTACCTTATTACAGGAGCAAATACAGGAGCAGGTTTTGAAGCCGCTAAAATATTATTGAGCAAAGGAGCTGAAGTCGTGATGTTGAATCGTAATGAAACCAAATCTGCTAAAGCCATTAATGACCTCAAGGCACAAATTGGAGTCAATGCAAAAGTTTCCGTTATCAAAATGGACTTATCAGAGTTAGCATCTGTAAGAAATGCAGCTAATGAAATCAATAAAAAAGTAGCTAGAATTGATGCTTTGATGTGTAATGGAGCAATCGCCCAGGTACCTTCTCAAAAGCTC
>CAYLSF010001168.1:0-2783 GCA_964385675.1 uncultured Saprospiraceae bacterium | reverse complement strand
GTTATTAAAAGTATTTTTCAATACTGAGTTTTATTATCGAATAGGAGAATTAGAAACGCTAAAAACTTTTGTGGAATTTCAAGATAAAATACAAGCGGGTATTATGCAACAATCAGAATTAGATAGTATTGTTGCAAAGCGAAGAGAAAATTTTGATGGGATGAAAATTGAAGAGGCAATTCCGACCGAAGATAGTTTACATACAGAAGGGTTTACCTTATATCCGTGGACAACATTATCAATAGAACATGATTTCATTAATCAAACAAGAAGTACTTTAGGCAAGACAAGAACTAGAACACTAAAAGATTTATTAAAAATTGGATTAATTGATACTGTAGTTTTCCATGAAGCAATTGCGAAAGTCAAGACCAATGAATTATTTTTAGAATCTCATCTAATGGAATTTATCGCTGGAAGAGTAGCTTATTTTGAAGATTTTGAAGAAAATAAAGCAATTGAATTAGCTTATTTAAAACAACTCAATAAGGCGGGTATTATTAATGATGGAAATCTTTCTAAGTTAATTGCTTCATATAGAGAAAAAGAGTTAAAAACTAAATTCGATTATTTACCTTATTGTAATAATGCAAAAGTCTTTTCATTGAAAGAGTATGATAAAGATCCTAAAACTGGGTATCGACAGATTTTTGAAGAGCTTAAAGCTCTTATTCCTGAATTTGATTTTAAGAACTTTACCCTAGATTTTATAAATATAGAAGAAGATATAAACTATAAGACAGTTGATGCAAAGATTACATTTGAGGTAAATGATGTTTCGTATAGCAATACATTTTATTATGCACTAATCAATAAAAGTAAAGAAGCGAATCTTGTTTTTGAATTACACACTAATTTTCATCAAGGTATCAATAAACTATTGGCAGATAGAAATGTGCCTTATCGATTATATTTTGCCGAAAAACAACCACTTCAACCACCTTTTGATCAACAGGAAGTTGGGTTAATTCTGCTAACAAAAGAGCAATATGAATTATATGGTAAGTATAATTTTATGTCAGCCCAAAATCATGATAATACCTTCAACACCAGCAATATTAAAAATATTATAGCTAAATATGAAGAAATAGGATTATTCCATCATTTAACAAAGAACGAAATAGCCAAAGGAAAGGAAAATGTGGACGAGGCTGAAATTAATAGTTATGAAGATATTTTAAGGTGTTTTCCAAAAACTACCGTTGGTTTTGATTGGGAGACAGGAAACTTGGAAAACCCTTATGAGGAATTAACAAAGATGTTTGCTAGTATCTCAAGAGGGGCATTTATCCCTACACAAATTTTTGATAACTTCGAGAAAAATTGGGATAATAAAACGACTTCATATTCTTTTGTGTTTAATCATAAGAAGTATGAAGCAACTTTAACAATGGAGCGGGATTGGCTTGATCCCTATTTTATGGAGTTGATTGGAAGGGCTTTAAAGGAAAACAATATAGATGGAAAGTTTTATTATTGTTCAGAGGATTTACACATCTTCCTAACAAAAGCACAATACAACTACCTAAAAACGCATCAAAAGAGTTTATTTGAAGTAGGATTTTAACGCATATAAAAGCATATTATGAATCCACAAGATATTGAACAATCGGATAATCAACCCTCCGCACAAACGGATCAATCTAATCAACAAGACTTAGGGTTTGGCTCAAGTTGGACAAGTCGAAAAGGACGATTTATCAATAAAGATGGCTCGTTTAATATCAAGCGAATCGGTGGAGGATTTGAGCAATATCATTTGTACCATTTATTGGTAGAAATGCCATGGACGCATTTTTTTACAACGGTTACGCTGATGTTTATTGGTATCAATAGCGTCTTTGCGTTATTGCATTTATGGATAGGAATTGATACACTTACCGTGGAGTCCAATGGCAATATGGCAGAAGACTTTATGAATGCACTTTTTTTTAGTATTCAAACCTTCACGACGGTTGGTTATGGTTCTATTAGCCCTGTTGGTATTCCTGCTAATATTGTAGCTTCTACCTGTTCATTAGTAGGATTGATGGGATTTGCATTGGCAACAGGATTATTTTTTGCCCGATTTTCTAAGCCTTCTGCTAAAATTCTCTACAGCACTTGTGCCTTAGTGTCTCCCTATCAAGAAGGGCGAGCGTTTATGTTTCGATTGGTTAATCAATTACGAAGCGACTTAATGCACGTCAAAGTATTGGTAACTTTAACTTGGATAGAAGTCCAAAATGGTACGCCGAAACGAGCCTTCGAGCAGTTAAAACTAGAACGAGAAGAAGTCTATATGTTACCTTTAAATTGGACGATTGTACACCCGATAACAGCGGATAGTCCTTTATTAAGTAAAACACTAGGAGAGTTAGAAGCAGCAGATGCTGAGATTGTAGTGGTATTAGAAGCGTTTGATAAAACTTTTAATCAACAAGTCTATTCTCAATATTCTTACACGGTAGAAGATCTGCGTATCGGATACAAATTTGAAATGATGTATCATTATGATGAAGAAGGAACAACGGTGTTGGAGTTACAAAAATTGAATCAAATTAAAAAAGTGTCTTTTGATAGAAGTCAGATGTCAGACCGTTAGCACTGTCAGATGTCAGACGACATATTTATATAATTTACATAAACTAGTGCATCTCACTTGCAATAGCTGATGGTTTTAACTGATTATGAATAATTGATTGTCGAAAGATATAATCAATCTGTCTGCCAATAAAGAACTGTGAAAAAGAAGCGTTACAAAAACAGGCAATAGAAGCGTTACATTTTTATTGTGACATGGT
>CAYLSF010001167.1:0-2783 GCA_964385675.1 uncultured Saprospiraceae bacterium | reverse complement strand
TGTAGGTTTGGCTCAAAAGTAAAACTTTTTAATAAAAAATAGTAGGGTTTAAGAATATCCTATAATAAAAATGGATTGGAATTTAGGCATCAGACCCTTTGAGTAGGGGCTGATGCTTATAGTTTACCCTCTAGAATGTATCAATGAATAATAAGTAATCGTCCCAAAGCCAAAAGCCAGTAAAGCATGGAAAATCACAAAACTAGCATTACCGATAGTTAATCCGCCCAAAAATCCAAACGCAAAATACATCGCTAAAAGTCCTTCCATTACCGTTGTCCACTTAATTTTTGAAGCGGTATAATTTCGCTTTTTAAAAGTATCTGTAATTCCTTTAATGTTAAATTTAGGGGTGCGAATAAACGCTGACTTTTTACCCAAATAACCTTGTATAACCGCAATCGTATTATGTAAGGATAACCCCATCGAAATAGCTAAGAAAAGTGGAAAATAAACAACAAATTTAAACAAGAGTCTAGCATAATTATTTCCTTCAATTTTTTGTCGAACATTTGCTTCATAATAAACACTTAATACTCCTACTAAAGCCAATGCAAATAGTAATAGTAAATGCCTCGTCCATTCGAATTGAATTTGATCTAGTAGAAATACCAAAGGTACACTTGTAATAGCTGCAATGAAGATAAAGACAAAGATAGCACTGGCAAAAAGGTGTAAAGAAGCGTGTAATTTCTGACGGAAATTCAGGTGTGAACTCCATATCGTTTTTGCCATTTTTCGAGCAGTCTCTGCTCCACCTTTTGTCCACCTAAATTGTTGAGATTTCAAGCCATTCATTTCAGCAGGTAATTCCGCAGGTGAGCCTACTTCTTCTAAATATATAATTTGCCAGCCTTTCAATTGAGCCCTGTAGCTTAAATCCAAATCTTCTGTCAATGTATCTGCTTCCCATCCTCCTGCTTCATCAATGCACTGACGTCTCCAAAGTCCTGCTGTTCCATTAAATTGTAATAAACAATTTCCCGCATAACGTCCTCTTTGCTCTACCGTAAAATGAACATCTAACTGCATCGCTTGTAAGCGTGTCAAGAGAGAGTATTCTTTGTTGATATGTTCCCAACGGGTTTGTACTACACCGCCTTATCAAATTGACGAACCGTTCTTAGTAAGAAGTCGGGTTTAGGTAAAAAATCTGCATCAAAAATTGCAATTAAATTTCCTTTCGCTTTAGGCATCGCAGCTTTTAGAGCCCCCGCCTTGTACCCTGTACGGATTTCACGAGTGACTTGCTCAATATTAAATCCTTTCGCTTTATATTCTTCTACCTTTTTACGAGTAATTTCAACGGTTTCATCTGTAGAATCATCCAATACATGAATTTCAAATTTATCCTTTGGATAGTCTAGTTTTACGATATTATCAAGTAATCGCTCAACTACATACATTTCATTAAAAATGGGTAATTGAATGGTAACAAATGGCAAATTATCATTCACTTCTGCCTTAGGGGGCTGCACATTTGGATGTTTACTTTTATAGCTTCTATAAAAAAACAAAAGCTGTAATTGCATCAAGCAGTAGATGGTAATATACGTCAATGCAATTGCATAAATTGTAAATAAAAAAATTGGTAACATGATTTTGGATACTTGTTGCTGGATGCTAGATACTTTTTGCTAGATACCATCTTTAGAATAACAAGTATCCTGTATCTAGCATCCAGCATCGAGTTAAATTAATTTAAAGATTGTCCAAAGAATTTTATAACCTGCGAGAATTGTTCCCTTCACAGTACCTGATATCTTAGAAAAGCCGACTCGTTTTCGATAGTTTACAGGTACTTCCGTACAGTTCATTCGCATTTTAGCAGCTTTCACCTGCATTTCTACTGTCCAACCATACGTTTTATCTGCCATTTCGAGTGCCAATAATTTATCATATCGAATAGCACGAAAAGGACCTAAGTCAGTAAAATGATAATTGTAAATTAATCGAATAAGATTGGTGGCTAACCAATTTCCAAAGATTTGTTGAGGAGTCATTGCCCCTTTTTCTAGGTTTCCTAATGCTCTTGAACCAATGACTAAATCCATATTTTGATTAATGATAGGTTGAACTAAATCCCTCATCTCTTCTGGATAGTCTGAGTAGTCTGCATCAATAAATACCACAATATCAGGTTGCTCGGTTTTGGGCTTTGCAGCAATGTATTCCATACCTTTCAGACAAGCATTTCCATAGCCTTTCTCTAGCTGCAATACAACAGTTGCCCCTGCGGCACTAGCTACTTGACTTGTTTTGTCGGTGCTACCATTGTTACAAACAATGACTTCTCGAACCAAATCTTTTGGTATTTCTGCTATAACATTACCTACGGCATTTTCCTCATTAAAGGCAGGAATAATGACATCTATGGTTGGTTGCATATTGATCTTAGCTTTATCTATGTTACCGATAACGTACTATTGAGTTAGATAGTTGAACGCTAACCAGTAACAATGTCGCAAAGCTAACTAAAACAAAAGGGTAGCAAAAAGGTAAGCAAGATTTTAGACTCATTTGTACAAAATAGGACTTTTGAGTATGTGATTATACGTTACCATATTTCAACTGAAATTGTATATCAACTGACATTTTTTTGTTAAAATCAAAATGATTCATATCGTTCAAGGATTATTTTCGTTCTCTAATCAAATGTTACTTCTTTTAATATATTACGTCTAAAAATTAGATATAAATATTTGCTAATACACTAGGATAATATTATATTTAGTTTGTAAATAAATTTAATTGAAAGACAATTGCAAGATATTCAAATTCAA
>CAYLSF010001166.1:0-2785 GCA_964385675.1 uncultured Saprospiraceae bacterium | reverse complement strand
AACACACCCGTAGTTGGTGCATTTTTGATTTCTACCCGAATGGGGAAACTCGTATACGCCCAAGTTCTTCGATTAGGTAGGAGTTCATTGATAATAAAATAATATTTATCATTTTCATTATCGTAATAAACACCATTAGCCTGTAAATATTCCTCAAATTTTGCTTGTGACGCAAACTCATAAATTCGACTAGGGTATTCTATCCGTAGCGTACCTTGTGCCTCTGCTTGCTCGATTCCCATTTCATAACTCCCCAAATCATCTGTAATAATACCATCTACTTCAAACTGAAAATCTCCTGTGGAATAATCAACATACAATTCTGATGAATCTAAAATAGTAAAAGTCACCGCTCGATTCACTAATTCTGAACTACTCAAATGAATTGTATTATCGCTATGTTCATCATATATAGTAGTAGTAGTGGGATCTTCTTTTATGATTTCATAAAAATTAGTAACATTTTCAGTCGTCAAATCAATGAAATACCACGGTGTAAAGCCATTGTTACGGGTTTTGAGGTTACCGTTTCCACTTTCCACCAATTTTGAAACCATCACACCATAATCCAAATCCACCAATTTTACATCTTCAAAAACATGATTATGTGAATGTTTCCATAAAAACATACCAACCGTACCACCAGAAGCTCCATTTCCAGAAATAAAAACATCATTGAAAGAATAGTCCGCCTGATAAACAATGGATAAGCCTTGATTAACCCCCCAGCAAATATAGCCATCAAAAATAGAGCGAGATTCATGGTTTACGCCCATATCTCGTTCGATAGAACGCAAGCCTTGATAAGAACTAATGACCGTTGTATTTTCCAAAATTAACGCCACTTCTACAGGCATAACGCCATCGCCTTCCTTACTATATCCATTTTGACTCAACGGAAATTGGTCTATTTGAAAATTTGGACGAAAGGTTGCCAAAGCTTCAGCGTCAACTCGGTCGTGATTGGTAATAGAAGGATTCATATTGATGATACCAACACCCTCTTGTACATCTACAATTACATTCTTTCTACACACTACGCCTCTGCCTTTCATCGCTAATCCTTGACCAGAGTATAAATAATCATCGTGAAATAAAGCGGCTTTATACTTATCATACGTATGTCCCTTATCTACGTCAACCACTAGATTATTATCCCAAAATCCCATTTCACTACCAGACTCTGCTACAATTCCAGCTCCTACAATATCATACACTACGTTATTTGAAATGGTCGCATAAGAGTCATGGTGTGTGATGCCCCAACCATTATTTCCCCAAACAACGCAACCTGTTACGTAAACCATGTTATCGGTTGATTTTGCTCCTGTTTTATGTAAATGAATAGAATATCGCCCACGGCTATTCGTAATTTCATCGGTTGGGTTCGCTTCCATTTCACAAACTTCTTGCCCTAATGCGGATATTTTACATTTAAAAACAGCCGGTTCAAGCCATTGCTTCCAAACAACATCATCCAATAATCGAGATTTATCCGTACGCCCCATATCCTTAAAGGCAGCATTCCGAATTTGAATATTCGTATTATTGTGCATGGCCATCAAATGTCCCCTTTGATGCGTTTGGTTTGGATTGCCCGATTTAAATGTAATATTTCGGGTTAGGTTTCCAGCGTAACAATGCAAATTATCTGCTGAACGTCCTTCATGATTTTTGTTTAAATTAGCTGTACAAGTAATCGTTGTGCCGTTTATAGTACCGATTTGTTTTTGGTCGTTCCCATTACTTACGGTCGATATATTTCCTCCTTTTGTTACCAAAATATCATCACCAACTTCCCAACCTGTTGGGGTATCGCTTAATTGAAATACTTTTTGTCCTTTAGCGGCATCCGCAGCAAGTTTTGACATGACAAGTTTTTCTTGCCCGTTGATTTCTAATTGCCCCATAGTGACGATACCTAACGAAAGTTGTTCGGCATCCCAACCATAACGACCTGTTACGCCAGCACCGTCATCATAAGTTGTTCGACTAAGTTCAGTTACCGTCGTATTTCCTGCTAAGGCTTCTGTATAAGAGTTAAATCTACTATCGGGGCCTACCTCCCGAGTCACTTCATAAACCGTTGCCCCATCGCTAAAGTGACTGATCGCGTCAGCATTCCAAACTTGTCCATAACCACTAGAACCATTTTTATGTGCTTCAATATCAAATGGAGCAATCGTAATATCAATATCTCCATCTGTGGCATTATTGGCTAAAAATTTCACTTGTGACATCATTGTTCCGATAAATGTATCGAATGTTAGGTTAGTTGTACTTGCACTATTGGTTTGTTGACAAGTAAAATTTCCATCCACTCGTATTGCAAAAATATGAGCAGCAGATTGTCCTTCATACGTCACTGTAATGCCACTTGGAATCACGACAATAGCCGCATCACTAGGTATAGTGCCTGCATCCCAAGTTGACGTACTAAACCAATTGCCATCCTGTACGGCTGTATGTGTGGCGGTGTTTGTAGGAATTAGTGTAGTGATTGTCTGTGCTTGTGAGGTGATATATATCAGTACAAGAAGAATACTGTATAGATGTTTCATGGTCTAATTATTTTGTTGTGTATTATTAGCGGTGACTTTTTAAACAGATGTAAAAATATGGTATTCAAAAGGTGTTATCAAAAAATGATATGGATTATTGGATGTAAACATTTTTATTTATAACAACAATAAATAAAAAAAACCTACATGGCGAGTGCCACGTAGGTTTTGAAAAAATCGGTATTTATATTATTAATCTATGTGTTTTATAACTTTATAACGCT
>CAYLSF010001165.1:0-2786 GCA_964385675.1 uncultured Saprospiraceae bacterium | reverse complement strand
ACTTGCACTTTTTTTAACTGTAATAAACTAAGATTAATCTTAGAAATTTCATTTTTATAATATTCTTCAGAGTGAATACCTAAGTTATATCCATTTTGTAAAATACTAAAACGACTTGAAAGTATAAGCACCTGTTCTTTTAAAGCTTCCTCATCTAATGAGTTTAATAAAAAATCAATAGCATCTTCAGTTGCTCCTTTCTGTATTAAAAGTCTTAATTGATTTTTTATACCTGAATTCATAAAAGTTGAATGTTGATGTAAGTTCTTAGCAAAAATAACATCTTATTTTGAAAAAAGATGATGTAGATTTAAATTAGAAAAGAGGTCTATATTTATATAACTACTGATTAGATTTAAATCTGATTCAATAGAATATAGCTTTATGCTGAACAGTAATTTTTTTTGTAGTGCACAAAAAGTAACATTAAATATATTAAGTTCAATATTCCATATCCTATGAATATAATCTTAAACTATGTTTTTCAAGCAATTTCTTATGTTATAATGATATTACAAAAAATTAAACTTGCTATAAGGTTTAAGTGTCTCTATCTTTATTTAATTATAGAAATACGATAAACTTATTCAAATGAAATCAAATTTACTCTTAATCAGCTTTTTAAGCCTAAGTATTGCCCTTTTTGCACAGAACGATGCATATCATAACACCTTGCTCAATCAGTTACAAAGTGATTATGGATTGACAGGAGGAAGTTGGGTATTAACACCAAATGAAGCCACAAATGCTAGTAGTGCAACAAGTTATGGGGCTACATTTACTCAAAATAATGTATCCAATCAAGATTTCTCTTTAGCCATCAATATGGATATTGCCAGCACAGGAACAAATGTTTGGGATGCTGGATATTTTAATGGAGCAGTTAATCCGATTCAACAAGGGGATAGAGTTTTATTGGTGGTTTGGTTGCGTACAGCTGCTACGCCAGCCGCTCAGCCTGGCAAAATCAATCTATTTGTAGAAGATGCTGTTACTTACCATAAAGAAGTCATTTTTACACTTAGTCCAAGTACACAATGGCAACAATATTTAATTCCATTTGAGTCATCTGATAGTTATACTGTAGGTGATTTGAATGTCGGTTTTCATTTAGCCTTTCAGCAGCAGACTATTGAAATGGGTGGAATAGCCATGATTGATTATGATACAAGCGTACCTTTTTCAAGTTTACCAAGTGTATTGAATATTGAAAACTATGCAGGATCTGATCCAAATGCCCCTTGGCGCTCGGCGGCGGATAGCCGTATTGAGCAGCACAGAAAAGCTAATATGCAAATTCAAGTATTAGGAGCAAATGCTAATCCTCTGGCTAATGTGCCTGTAAGGGTAGAGATGACCCGTCATCAATATGCTTTTGGTACAGCGGTAACTCCAACTAGAATTGCCAATAATTCTCAATTTAATCAAACCTATCAAAGTAAATTAACCAACCTAGATGGAAATGGACATGGTTTCAATTGGGTTGTTACCGAAAATGCTTTGAAATGGCGAGCATGGGAACAAGGTTGGGCTGGTACAAAACAAGAGACGGTCAATGGTATTCAATGGTTACTCAATCAAAATATAGACGTGAGGGGTCATGTCTTATTATGGCCAGGCTGGAGCTTTATGCCACCAGATGTGCAAAATCTTTCTGGTAATGCGACTTCTATGAAAAATAGAGTTTTTGGACATTTAAGTGATATTTTAAATTATCAAGGGATACGAGATAAAGTAAAAGAATGGGATGTGATTAATGAAATTGCACACGTACGTGATTTAGAAAATGCTTTTAAAGGCAAAGCCGGTTATCCTACAGGTCGAGAGATATACGGTGAGGTTTTTAATGAGGTGGAGCAACTTGATCCTAATTTAACTATGTATTTAAATGACTATAGTATTTTGAATAATGGTAGTGTAATAGGGGGGGATTATTTACTGTATAAAAGTATGATACAAGAAATAATTGATGCAGGGTCAAAGGTAGATGGAATCGGTATGCAAGCACACATGGGAACAGCCTTAACACCTCCTGATTCCTTATATGCAATTTTAGAAGATTGTTATCAAACTTTTGGTAAAACGATTAAAATTACGGAATATGATCAATCCGATTTATTAGCGGATGATTTATCTGCTCAATATACAGGTGATTTTTTAAAAATGGTTTTTAGTCATCCTGCTACTGATGGTTTTATGATGTGGGGATTTTGGGATGGCGCACATTGGTTAGGTCATGCTCCGCTGTTTAATCAGAATTGGACACCTAAACCAACATTAACTACATTCAATGATTTAGTTTTTAATCAATGGTGGACAGATAGTACAATCACAACTGATGCGAGTGGAAATCTAATGTTAAGAGGATTTAAAGGAAGTTATAAAATTACAGCTACGGTAAATGGAACAGATGTGGAAACTTATATCACTATGAACGATGATATTAATACAACACTGACCTTATTTCCAGTGAATACACAATCGGTCTTAGATAATGCGGAAGTTCGAGTATTTCCAAATCCTGTTTCAGATTATTTAACAATTGAAATGCCTTTTGCTGATACTTGGTCTATTTTGGTGATAGATGAAATCGGTAGAACGATTGCTCAAAAAACGTTGGAGGGGACTATTCAGTTTTTAGATGTTCAGGATTATACAGCAGGTACTTATTTTGTGCATTTACAAAATAAAGTAGGGCAGAAGGTTGTGAGAAAAGTAGTTGTTCGCTAGAGTAGGGGATAAAAAATGAACGTTTATAAAGTAACTATTCAGAAGTCGGACTTCTG
>CAYLSF010001164.1:0-2787 GCA_964385675.1 uncultured Saprospiraceae bacterium | reverse complement strand
AGATTTACTCCTTACTTTTGTGCCTTCAAAAAATTAATATATACAATATTTGTCCCTCTCGACTACTGTACGAGAGAATATCGGGATTCGACCAACGACAATTGAAAAAGTGGATACTCGATAGCCAAATGTTGTCTCTATTTTAGATCATTATGAAATATAATATTGCAAAATTACCAGGTGATGGTATTGGACCTGAAATCGTAGAACAAGCTGTAAAAGTGATGAATGCGGTTGGTCAAAAGTATGGACACGAATTTAACTTTACTTATAGTCCAGTAGGGGCAATTGCTATTGATGAAATAGGTGATCCTTATCCAGAGGAGACGCATCAAAATTGTATGAATTCGGATGCTGTTCTGTTCGGAGCGATTGGTCATCCAAAATTTGATAATGATCCGAATGCGAAAGTAAGACCAGAACAAGGCTTATTAAGAATGCGTAAATCATTGGGTTTATTTGCCAATATTCGTCCTGTCTCGGTATTTCCTTCTTTGATACATAAATCACCGTTACGTCAAGATTTGATTGAAGGAGCAGATTTTGTCGTGGTAAGAGAATTGACAGGGGGAATTTATTTTGGTTCACCTAGAGGTAGAACGGAAGATTTGAATACAGCTTTTGATACAATGGTGTATTCAAAATATGAGGTAGAACGAATCGTAAAAGTAGCCTTTGAATATGCTCAAAAGCGTCGTAAAAAATTGACCTCTGTAGATAAAGCAAATGTTTTGGGTTCTTCAAGATTATGGAGAGCAACGGTGCAAGATATGGAAAAAGATTATCCTGATGTAGAGTTAAACCACATGTTTGTAGATAATGCTGCGATGCAAATTATTCAATGGCCAAAGCAGTTTGATGTTATCGTAACAGGAAATATGTTTGGTGATATTCTATCGGATGAGTCTAGTGTGATTACAGGGTCATTAGGTTTATTGCCTTCTGCTTCTATCGGTACACACACTTCTGTATATGAGCCTGTACATGGTTCTTATCCACAAGCTACAGGAAAAAATATCGCAAATCCAATTGCAACGGTATTATCGGCAGCGATTCTATTGGAAATGAGTTTAGATTTAGTAGAAGAAGCGGAAGCAGTCCGTGCAGCCGTACAAGCGTCTATGGATGCAGGTGTTGTTACAGAAGATATTGCAACGGGTAAGGCTTACGGTACGTCTGAAGTTGGAGATTGGTTAGCAAATTGGTTAATTGGTTAATTGGTTGATCGGTTGCTTGGTTAAAATTATACTTACCAAGCAACCAATTAACCAAGCAACTAGCCACTAATCATCCCCGAATACTGAATCCCCGTTAAACGATACATATCATGATTAAAGGTTGCAATATCTTGTTGATTAAATTTATTAATATCATCATGTCCACATGCTCTTGCCAAGACTTTTATCAATTCATTCGTCGCATGTAGATAGTTGTACAATTGAGTAGAAGATTGCTCAATATCAAATCTGGCTCTCAGCTCTGGTTTTTGAGTCGCAATACCTACGGGACAATTATTGGTATTACAAGCCCGCATACCTAAACAACCAATCGCTTGAATGGCAGAGTTAGCGATAGCAACTGCATCTGCTCCCATAGCTAAGGCTTTTGCAAAATCGGAAGCCACTCTTAATCCACCCGTTATTACTAAAGAAACGCCTTTTGCTCCTCGTTTATCCAAGTGTTTTCTGGCTCGTGCTAAAGCTGGAATGGTGGGTACACAAATATGGTTTCTTAAAACCGTTGGTGCAGCCCCTGTTCCACCTCCTCGACCATCTAAAATAATATAATCGGCTCCTGCTTCTAATGCGAAATCAATATCGGCTTCTATTCGACTTGCTGCTAGTTTAAATCCAATTGGAATTCCTCCTGTAATTTCACGAATGGTAGCAGAGAGCTCTTGGAAATCTTTAAGCGTCTTTAAATCTGGAAAAGTAGCTGGACTGATAGCCGCTTGACCAACTTTTAAACCCCTAACTTCTGCAATTTCACCCGTTACCTTATGACCAGGTAAGTGTCCGCCTGTACCGACTTTTGCCCCTTGTCCACCTTTGAAATGAAAGGCTTGTACTTTGGTTAATTTATCTAAACTAAACCCAAATTTACCAGATGCCAATTCATAGAAATATTTAGAATTATTGGCTTGTTCGTCGGGTAACATTCCACCTTCTCCTGAGCAAATTCCTGTACCAACCATTTCTGCTCCTTTGGCTAAGGCAATTTTAGACTCCCTAGATAAAGAGCCATAAGACATATCTGAAACAAATAATGGAATATCTAAAATCAATGGTTTTTTAGCATTTCCACCAATTACGACTTTGGTAGAAACAGGATCGTGATCCATCAGAGGGCGATGAGCCATTTGAGCAGGTAAGATTTGAATATCATCCCATTTGGGTAAGGTATTTCTATCCACCCCCATTGCAGCAGTTGGGCCATGATGACCATAATTTTTTAAACCATTTTGAGCCAATTCTTTAATCAATAAAGTATAAGGCTCGGTCGGTTCAGGATGTGTATCTGCATAATCGCCTAAATATTTATCGGATTGAAAAGGGGAGGGATGAAACTCTTCAAATAAGATAACATCAGGCTTGTCAACATAGACATTTCCTTCATGAATGACGGCATCGAATTTATGTAATTTCTCCTCATTATTGTAAGCACTTACACCTGTATCAAAGCGATAATCCCAATTATGTACCCCACAAATTAAATCTTTTCCTCTGATATGTCCATCACTCAATAAAGCTCCTCTATGCAAACAGCGACCATATAAAACGGATACTT
>CAYLSF010001163.1:1706-2788 GCA_964385675.1 uncultured Saprospiraceae bacterium | reverse complement strand
CTTGGTAATGCTATTTTCTTAGTTGGACAATAGATGATTTTTTTACTATTCTATTGCTCTATTGAAGACAATCAACAGTAGAGCAATAGAATAGTAAAAGAATCCTTATTTTCCTTTAAACTGAGCAGGACGTTTTTCTAAAAAGGCACTTGCACCTTCTTTGAAGTCTTCTGTGGCAGTACATTTTCCGAACTCTTCGATTTCTGTTTTAAAACCATCACGAGATTTATCAAAATAAGCATTAACCGTAGCTATGATTTTAGAAGCAGCGATAGGTGCTTTGGTTGCTATTTTTTCAATAATTTCTTTAGCTTTATTGACTTCTTCTCCAACAGGTACTACATGATTGGCTAAACCTAGCCTGTAGGCTTCATCTGCTTTTATCATATCAGCGGTCAAGAGTAATTCCATCGCTTTTCCTTTTCCTATATACTGAATCAATCTTTGCGTACCACCATAACCTGGAATAATACCTAAATTAATTTCAGGCTGACCAAAACGAGCTTTTTCACCAGCAATACGAATATGACATGCCATTGCCAATTCACAACCACCTCCCAATGCAAAACCATTGACTGCGGCTATGACAACTTTGGGAAAACGCTCTATAAGGTTGAAAATATCATGTCCATTCTGCGCTAGTTGCTTTCCTGTTTCTTCTGATAGCGCCGTAAATTCGCTAATATCTGCTCCTGCAACGAAGGATTTTGGCCCTGCACCTGTGATAATCACTCCTTTTAAACCTTCTATTTTCAAAGCATCTTCGCCGAATAGCTGTCGAAGATCAGCAAGAGTTTGTTGATTCAAAGCATTTAAAGCCTTTGGACGATTGATCGTTACGATTAGTATATCGTTATCTAATTTGGTTAGTAAATTTTGGTAATTCATTTTTTAATATGTGTTATTGATTAGAGTTAATCCTAAATGAATGAATTGTGAATAAATGAATGAATGTTATAAGTCGTTGATAATCAATAGCTATATTGTTTCTGTAAAATTTTTAGAAAAATCACTATTATATCCGTGATGATTTATTCAATCTATCCGAATTGTATTTTTAAATATCAAAATAATTTTTCTTG
>CAYLSF010001163.1:0-1694 GCA_964385675.1 uncultured Saprospiraceae bacterium | reverse complement strand
AAATCCTAAATGGCGGTAAGCACGTTCTGTCACTTCACGACCTCTTGAGGTTCTCTGAATAAAACCTTCCATAATTAAAAAAGGCTCATGTACTTCTTCTATAGTCCCTGCATCTTCACCAACAGCAGTTGCTATAGTGCTGATACCGACAGGCCCACCTTTGAATTTTTCAATGATAGCGGTCAATATACGATTATCCATTTCATCCAAACCACTTTCATCTACATTCAAGGCAGAAAGTCCAAATTTAGCAATTTCAATATCTATTGTACCATTGCCTTTAATCTGTGCAAAGTCACGAACTCTGCGAAGTAACGCATTCGCAATACGAGGTGTACCTCGACTTCTACGTGCAATTTCCTCTGCCCCGTCTTGTTTGATCGGTACATTCAAAATACCTGCTGAACGTTTGATAATATTAGTCAAAGTTGCTACATCATAGTACGCCAAAAGGCATGTAATCCCAAATCTAGCACGCATAGGCGCAGTTAACAAACCCATTCGAGTAGTTGCTCCGATCAATGTAAAAGGTTCAATGGCAATCTGAATAGTTCGTGCATTAGGGCCTGTATCTATCATAATATCGATGCGGTAATCCTCCATTGCAGAATACAAATATTCTTCTACGACATTATTCAAACGATGAATTTCATCAATAAATAAAACGTCACCTTCATCCAAATTGGTCAATAAACCTGCTAAATCACCTGGTTTTTCCAAGACTGGTCCAGAAGTCATTTTCATGCTTGTATTGAGTTCATTGGAGATAATATGCGAAAGTGTGGTTTTCCCAAGCCCAGGAGGGCCGTGTAGTAAAACATGGTCAAGTGCTTCACCTCGTAATTTGGCTGCTTCGATGAAAATTTTTAGATTTTCAACTATCTTAGGTTGACCAGCGAAGTCCTTGAGTAGCTTTGGGCGTAAAGCCTTATCTACCGTGACTTCTTCAGTCGTCATATTATTCTTTGTAGCGTCTAAATTCGGATTTTGCATCTATTCAGATTGTCAAATTGTCTTAATTGCCCAAATAAACAATCTCAACAATTATAGCAATGATAACAATTATTTTATTTCTTGGATACAAGTTACTCTTACACCTTGCCCAGCCATACAAATAGACATAAATTCTCTTTCAGGTTCGTAAGTGAGGCGGATATTTTGCCCATCTCGTAATTTAAAACTTTTATCTAAGATAACTAATGGCTCTAATTTTTTACCATCTTCTAGTATGATTAAATACTTACAACCGTCCAGACCAGAATTGTCTTGCACTTTAGCAATGGTTTCACAAGTTGTCGTTTCTTCGACTTTTACTAAAGTAGAGTCAGCAGTTTCTTCCTCAACGATATTTGTTGACTTGGTTGGTGTACAACTGATAATGATTACTAGTATAGCAAAAAGAGACAGGTATTTCATGTAGTCTTATCTTTTATTAAATATACTTCAATGTTGATGATTAGGAGATGAGGTAGAAAAACATTAATTGAGCCGAAGGTCAAAAGCTAATTTGTAGAGTTTGCTAGTTTTAGTGATTGTTTAACGAATAATAACTAATAGTAATCCTAATCTCTTATCTAATCTTTTCACAATTATGTTTTGGATGAAATAATTTGTTCCACGAATTTAAAACAAATATTTGAAGATAAATGGTATAAAATAGTCACTAAACAAAAAATACTATCTCATGCCGTATT
>CAYLSF010001162.1:0-2790 GCA_964385675.1 uncultured Saprospiraceae bacterium | reverse complement strand
CCTTTTCTTACCAATCTGCTGTTTGGCATCCGCCAGCCTTTTGTTAATCAAATATTCATGGGATAGGTCTGCCTATTCCTTTCTTTTTATTGGTTAACAAAACTTTATTATTCAATATGTTTGATAAAATTATCGCTTATTCGATACAGAATAAGTTTGTAATAGGACTATTGGTAGCAGCCTTAATAGTTTGGGGCTTGTTTTCTCTAAAGCAGCTACCAATTGATGCTGTACCTGATATTACCAACAATCAAGTTCAAGTCATCACGATTTCACCAACTTTAGCAACACAAGAAGTAGAACAGTTTATCACTACTCCCGTTGAGTTGGCTTTGCAGAATATACAACAACTTGTTGAAATACGCTCTATCTCTCGCTTTGGACTATCTGTTGTGACAGTCGTATTTGAGGAAGATATGGATATTTATTTGTCTCGCCAGTTGGTGAGTGAATATCTGATAGAAGCGGCAGAAAATATTCCCGATGGTTTAGGAACACCTAAAATGGCTCCGATTTCTACGGGTTTAGGAGAGATTTATCAATATGTAGTCCGACCCGAAAAAGGTTACGAAGATAAATATCCACCAACAGAATTGCGAAGTATTCAAGATTGGATTGTCAGCCGTCAATTATCAGGAATTGAAGGTGTAGTTGAGGTGAATACGATGGGCGGATACTTGAAACAATACGAAGTAGCCGTTAATCCTAATTTGCTCAAATCCGTAGGTGTAAGCATAACGGATATTTTTGAAGCATTGGAAAATAGCAACGAAAATACAGGTGGTGCTTATATTGAAAAGAACCCGAATACTTATTATATCCGTACCAATGGCATTGCTCGTACATTGGCAGATTTGGAAAACATTGTAGTTGATGTACGCAATGGCAGACCGATTTTAGTAAAAGATGTGGCTAAAGTTCAATTTGGTAAAGCTCCTCGATATGGTGCTTTGGTGAGAGATGGAGAAGAAGCCGTAGGTGGTAGGGTGATGATGTTAAAAGGTGCAAACTCGGCAGCCGTTACAGAAAGAGTGAAAGAACGAGTGAAACAAATCGAAAAATCATTGCCTGAAGGTGTCGTAATAGAACCTTATTTGGTAAGAGATAAATTAGTGTCAACCGCTATCGGAACAGTAGAAAAAAACTTATTGGAAGGTGGATTGATAGTCATTTTTATTTTGGTTTTGATGTTGGGTAATTGGAGAGCAGGACTAATTGTGGCTTCCGTGATACCTTTAGCGATGTTGTTTGCGGTTTCTATGATGAATATGTTGGGCATTTCGGCGAATTTAATGAGTTTAGGAGCAATTGATTTTGGATTGATAGTAGATGGTGCAGTTATTATTGTAGAAGCGATTATACATCGTTTACAGGTTAATTTTGCAGGACAAAAACTGACTGCTGCCCAAATGAACAATCAAGTTAAAGCTGCTTCCATAAAAATCAGAAGTTCCGCAGCATTTGGCGAAATCATTATCCTAATGGTTTATATCCCAATTTTGGCATTAGTTGGCATTGAAGGAAAGATGTTTAAGCCGATGGCACAAACGGTTATGTTGGCTATTGCAGGTGCATTAATACTTTCTTTGACTTATGTACCGATGATGTCTGCCTTATTTTTAAATAAAAAAATCTCGGATAAAAAAACGATTGCAGACCGCATTATTCGATTTTTTCAAAAACTCTATACACCAGTTTTGAAAGTAGCTTTACGCCTAAAAGCTGTTTTTGTATTGGCGACTATTGCTTTATTTGCGATAAGTGTTTTTGTTTTTTCAAAAATGGGTGGTGAGTTTATTCCAACATTGGAAGAAGGAGATTTGGCGATGCAGCAAATTTTACCGCCAGGTTCTTCACTTTCACAAAGTATCGAAATGGCATCTGTCATTCAAAAGAAATTATTGAATGATTTTCCAGAAATAGAAGATGTGGTAGTCAATATAGGTGCTGCCGAAATACCTACTGACCCGATGCCCGTTGAAATTGGCGATTATGTATTGGTGATGAAACCGAAAGAAGAATGGACATCGGCAAGTAATCGTAAGGAAATGTTTGAAAAAATAGAACAGTCATTGAGTGTTATTCCCGGAGTAGGTTTTGAGTTTTCGCAGCCTATTCAATTGAGATTTAATGAATTGATGACAGGTTCTAAGGCAGATATTGCGATAAAACTTTATGGAGAAGATTTGGATTTGTTGTATAGCAAAGCCAAAGAAGCAGAAAACGTGATTACTAAAATTGATGGTGTAGGAACGGTTAATGTAGAACAAACGATAGGAATGCCACAAATTATCATCAATTTCAAGTATGATAAAATGGCTCAATATGGCTTACAGGTCAAAGACGTTAATCAAGTTGTCCGAAGTGCTTTTGCAGGAGAAACCGCAGGAATAGTTTATGAAGGCGAAAAACGATTTGACTTAGTGGTGAGGTTAGATGAAGCCTATCGTAAAAATATAGATGATGTGAAAAATCTTTATATCACATTGGACAATAGTACTCAAATACCTTTGCAAACCGTCGCAGAGGTAGAATTGATAGATGCACCGATGCAGATTTCAAGAGAGAATACCAATCGTAGAATTGTTATTGGTGTCAATGTAGGTGATACAGATATTGAAACTTTAGTAGGTAAAATTGAAACAGAATTAGATGCCAAAGTGGAATTACCTGTAGGTTATTATTTTACTTATGGTGGTCAGTTTGAAAATCTCAAAGCGGCTAATGCTCGTCTGATGGTCGCTGTGCCAATCGCACTTGGTCTAATTTTCGTCTTGCTTTATTTTACTT
>CAYLSF010001161.1:0-2791 GCA_964385675.1 uncultured Saprospiraceae bacterium | reverse complement strand
ACTGTATTAACTAATACTACTTATTGGATTTATTTTTTTCTTGGGTTTATGGTATTAATGCTATTTCGAACTTTATGGCGTTTTTATAAAAAATATATTAGTAGTGATTTAGAAAAACACGCTATTCATAATCCAATGAAGGATTTATCGGATAGGGAACGACAATTGGAAAAAGAGCTTATTGCACTTAAAGAAGAGGTGAAAGATAGTAAACAGACGATTTCAAAAATTGAGCAAAAGGAGGAAAAAATAGAGCAAGAATTAACTAATATCAAGACGAATAAAGTAATCATACCAGAGTTAGAGGTAAAGGGTACACCTGCACCCGAGGATAAAAAATTACCACAATTTGTCAAAGACTTAAAAGCAGAAAAAGAATCGGATAGAGAAATCTTTTATTTTCCCCCTCCTAGTGTATCGGGTTCGTTTTATCAATTTGATAGAAAAAAAGCGTTTTCAGAAGATCATGCGATGTATCGTTTTGAATTGGTTTCTGAAAAGTATCAAATTTGCCAATTCTTTGTGATAGATCATCCTGATGTAGTCGTTCAAGGTATGATTGATTTTGAAAAATATTTACATCCAGCTTGTGAGTCAGAGAATGAACCCTATCCAAATGCGAGTAAAATAATTACGATTCGTCCAGGCGTTGCTAAAAGAAGTGCTAAACATTGGCGGGTAGAACAAAAAGCAATTATTAAATTTGCGTAACTGGATACTGGATACTGGATACTGGATACTGGATACTGGATACTGGATGAGCAACCCATTATTTTAAAAGTTAGGAATTCTGGATATTTGTAATTTGGAAATTGTAATTTGGAAATTGAGCACTAGATATATTTATTGGATATTTATAGGACTTGCCTTTTTGTTGGTGTATTGCAATCAAGAGACGCAAACTGTTGTTGCAACCAATACGTATTTGAATCTACAAGATTCGGTAGAATATGTGGGGATGGAAACTTGCCGTTCTTGTCATTCGGATATTCATAAAACGTTTATTCATACCGGTATGGGGCGTTCTTTTGATGATGCGACCCCTCAAAAAAGTGATGCAACTTTTGATAAACATGCTATCGTTTATGACGCCAAAAGTGATTTTTACTATACGCCATTTTTTAAAAATGATATTTTACATATTAAAGAATTTCGATTAAAAGATGGAGATACCACACATAGTCGAACCGAGCGAATTGACTATATCATTGGTTCAGGACAACATACAAACTCCCACCTAATCAATGAGAATGGCTATATTCATCAAGCTCCAATTACTTATTACACGCAAAAAAAACAGTGGGATTTAGCCCCAGGGTTTGAGCGTAAAAATGAACGTTTTAGTCGTATTATTTCCTCAGAATGTTTGACTTGCCACAATCACTTACCAACTCCCGTAGCAGGTTCAGAGAATAAATATACCATGATTCCTAAAGGGATTGAGTGTGAAAGATGTCATGGTCCTGGAGAAATTCATGTACAGGAGAAGTTGAGGGGAAATATTGTTGATACTTCCAAATATATAGATTATACGATTGTAAATCCTCGTGATTTACCTGTGGATTTACAAATGGACTTATGCCAACGCTGTCATTTACAAGGTGTAGCGGTTTTAAATGAAGGCAAAACATTTTATGATTTTAAGCCAGGGATGAAGTTGTCAGATGTTTTCAATGTCTTTTTACCACGTTATACCAATTCTCATGAGCGGTTTATCATGGCATCGCAAGCAGATAGATTACGATTGAGTGCTTGTATGGTGAAAGGCGAGATGAGTTGTATCACTTGCCACAATCCACACCAAAGTATAGAAGCGACGGCTACAAGTCAATACAATAATGCTTGTATCAATTGTCATAAAGCAGCAAAAGATAAAAAATGTAGTGTGGATAGTGAATTACGAATAGCGGAAGACGATAATTGTGTCGGTTGCCACATGCCTCGTTCAGGGAGTATTGATATTCCTCATGTTAATATTACGGATCATTATATCAGCAAGACCAATACAAAATTACAAAAAGTAAAAACGGAAGAGACAGATGCCGTTGCACAGTTTTTAGGGTTAGAATTACTGACTAAAAAACAAGCAACTGCTTTAGATATGGCAAAAGGGTATCTAGCCTTGTATGATAAATTTGCGACAGGCGATTTTCAAATGTTGGATTCTGCTTATGTGTATTTACAGCAATCCAAAGCACCGATTGAGCAGACGTTTTCTAGCTGGATTCATTATTATTTTACAAAACAAGATTGGGGGAATTTAACCAATTTTGCAACTCAATTGCCTATAGAAAATATAAAAGATGGTTGGACAACCTATCGAATAGGAGAAGCCTATTACTCCCTATCTGGTCTGCAAGAAGCCTTAAAATACTATCAAAAAGCTGTAGAGTTTAAACCCTATTCCTTAGATTTTCAAGAGAAACTAGGAACAACCTATGCAAGACTCAAACAACTCAAACCTGCTAAAGAGGTCTTTGAATTTGTCTTAAAAGAGAATCCAAAACGAAAATTATCTTTAACCAATTTGGGTTTTATTTATGTCACTCAACGTAATTTTCAAAAAGGAGAAGCCTTATATGATAAAGCACTAGCCCTCGATCCTGATTATATTCAAGCCCTTTTGAATAAAGCAGCTTTGTTACTACAAAAAAGTCAAATTCCACAGGCGAAGGTTTATTTAAACCGAATTTTGAAAATCAATCCGAACCATGCACAAGCGAAGCAAATTTTGGATAGGTTAGTGGTTAGTGGTTAGTGGTTAGTGGTTAGTGGTTAGTGGTTAGTGGTT
>CAYLSF010001160.1:0-2792 GCA_964385675.1 uncultured Saprospiraceae bacterium | reverse complement strand
GCATAAAATGCCATTCGCCAGCCATAAGTGGCATCTATCCAACCCCCAATAGAATATCCAGCTAAGATACCGACATAGATACCGATAGAATAAATAGATAAAGCCGTAGCTCGTTGATGCGAAGGAAAATAATCCGAAATCATAGAGTGAGCCGGTGGACTTCCGCCTGCTTCACCAACTCCAACACCGACCCTCGCTAAAAGCAATTGCACATAATTGGTTACTAATCCTGAGATAGCCGTCATTCCACTCCAAATTGTTAGTGAAATAGCTACAACATTTCGGCGATTATTCCTATCTGCATATCGAGCAATCGGAACGCCTAAAGTCACATAAAACAAGGCAAAGGTTAATCCAGTTAATAAACCCAATTGTGTATCGGATAATCCCAATTCTCCTTTGATGGATTCTTGAATGATTACTAAGATTTGGCGGTCAATAAAATTGAAGGTATAAACCCCTGTAAGAATTAATAAGACATACGCTTTATAGCGTTGACTGTACTGTGGTTGTGCTGACATTTATAATGTTTTGGTTTACTTTGGTTATGATTAATTTCTTTTCGTCCAAAATAGCAGATTAATTAGGGATTACCAAATCGTATGTAGTTAACTTCATTTTTAACCACATAGAAACATAGTAGAAGCACATAGTGCCAAGCCACAAATTCCAATTCCCGAACCCCAAGAATCGAATAGGGGTTGCATCCCTAAAAGTTGTTTTTTATAAACCTTTATAATATTGCAACACACAAGTGTTTAATAGAATTTTTCATCAAAAAAAACCCTAAACCTAACCTTATTCTAGCTGATATTAGGTCAATTATGAATTCCATCCAAATCTTCTGATTTTTAGATAAAAGAATACTTTTTCAATCCTAGACTTTTCCTATTTTTGATTTAAACCACAAGTCAAAAGATAGACCTTCATGATGTAAGTTGAATTTTTTCTGACATCTGACAGCAATGCCATCGGGACGGCAGGTCTGACTTCTGACTTTTAAAACTAAATATCATGCCCTTACTAATAGTCGTCTTAGGCGTAGCCTTATTATTTGTCTTAATTGTCGTATTTAAACTCGATGCGTTTATCTCCTTTTTCATTACTTGCCTTGTTGTTGGTATTGGTGGAGGATTAGAACCAACAGCCGTTATTCAATCCATACAAACAGGTATTGGAAATATACTCGGCTTCCTCGTCATTATTTTAGGACTCGGGGCAATGCTCGGAAAATTAGTCGCAGATAGTGGTGCGGCTCAACGCATTACCACCAAATTAGTGGATAGCTTTGGAATCAAATATGTGCAATGGGCAGTCATGTTAGCTGGATTTATTGTCGGTATTCCAATGTTCTATTCAGTAGGATTTGTAATTCTAATTCCACTGGTTTTTACTGTTGCTGCGGCTACGGGTTTACCCTTGATTTATGTCGGCTTACCGATGTTAGCCTCTCTATCAGTTACACATGGCTTTTTACCACCACACCCTGCCCCTACGGCTATTGCTCAAATGTTTGAGGCAGATATGGGACAAACCCTCGTCTATGGAATCATCATTGGAATTCCAGCTATTGTAGTAGCGGGTCCAATTTTGACTAGACGCATGAAACATATCGAAGCCAAACCCTTAGAAGGCTTTTATAATCCTGTCGTCTTAAAAGATGATGAAATGCCAAGTTTTGGGGTTAGCTTTTTTACAGGATTACTACCTGTTATTTTAATTGCAATTTCTTCGATTGCATTGAGTGTGTTGCCAGAGGACTTTGCATTCAGACATATTGTAGAATTTATCGGTAATCCAGCTATTGCAATGTTACTATCCGTACTTTTCGCTATCTACACTTTAGGATTGGCACAAGGGAAAACGATGGCACAAGTTCGGGATTCCTTAGCAGAAGGGATTACAGGCATTACCATGGTTTTATTGGTCATTGCAGGTGCAGGAGCCTTAAAGCAAGTGCTGATTGACACAGGTGTGAGTGATTATATTGGTGAAATGATGAAAGGGTCTAGCGTTTCTCCTTTAATTTTAGCGTGGTTAACCGCTACTGCCATTCGAGTTTGCGTAGGTTCTGCTACCATTGCCGGAATGACTGCTGCAGGAATTATGCTCCCCTTAATCGCTACTACGGGAGCAAATCCAGAACTCATGGTCATTGCCATCGGTGCAGGTAGTATTATGCTATCGCATGTCAACGATAGTGGTTTCTGGCTCTTTAAAGAATATTTCAACCTTTCCGTAAAAGATACCCTTTCTACTTGGACAGTTATGGAAACAACACTAGGTGTTATGGGATTAATTGGGGTGTTGATATTGGATCTTTTTGTATGATAATTATTTCGGATGTATGATTTCGGATTTCGGTTACCGAATATACGCCGAAATCATACATCCGAAATCCAAAATAAAAAACATGCTTCCGTCACAAAGAATAAAAGAACTCGGTTTAGAATTTCCACCTGCCCCCAAGCCAGCAGGTGTTTATCGTCCAATTTTAGTAGTTGATAATTTCCTTTATGTATCAGGGCAAGCCCCTATCAATATGGATGGCTCGATGATGCAAGGACGAGCAGGCGACAACCTCACCATGGAAGAAGCCAAATTAGCCGCTCGACAAGTCGGCTTAACCATGCTATCTACCATTCTAACTCATTTTGGTGATATTGATAGAATAAAAAGAGTCGTCAAAGTTTTTGGAATGGTGAATTGTACACCTGACTTCCATAGACAACCACTCGTCATTAATGGCTTTAGTGAACTCATGCGAGATGTCTTTGGCGAAGAACACGGCA
>CAYLSF010001159.1:0-2799 GCA_964385675.1 uncultured Saprospiraceae bacterium | reverse complement strand
AAAAAATGTAATATAATTGTCTGAAAAAAAATAGGTGAAAAATATCATGAGTTCTAATACTAAGCAAACTATCCTAGACATTCCTAAGCAAAACTATTATCATCGGCAACTCCTCCATGTGTCTGATTATAATAGAGAGCGAGACTTCCATATACACTCAAGAGAACTACAGACCCAAATCTTGTTCTCTAAGGGTATTCTCTCAGGATTAAGGGTCACAACTGATGGAAGTAAGCTCACCGTCACCTCTGGTGTAGCCATCAATCAACAAGGCCAGCAGATTATTCTAACTCAAGATATTTGCATACTTACTAATCAACTACAATCTACTGAAACATCATATTTAATCCTTCTACAAAATCCAGAAAACCCTGAACTATCGCTCGAAGAAACTACACCCGAAAATAGAAACCTCGACAACACCATCTGGATTGCAGAGCGTTATTATGAAGATAATACTTGGAAGGTTTCTCAAAATAATACACCCAGAGTAGGTCAAAAAAATCTTATAGCGGATACTAAGTCAGGTATTGTTCAGGGAATGGTACTAGGATTAAAAGGTAAGAATACACTCACTATTACACCAGGGTTTGCCGTTAATGATAATAGAGCATATATCCATTTGATTGAAATGTTAGATTACAAAGAAGCAACATATACACTTCAAAATAGAAATGATGAGGAAAAAAAGTCACAATTTCAAATACAAATACAACCAGGTAACAAACTAACTAGTGGTACTTATATCGTTCAAGTCAAAAATAAAAATAATAATGATAATGTTCCAAGTTTAGAAATTATATCTAATGATAACTATACTAAAAACGATGATGCCGTTATTTTAGGAAGGATTATAATTACAACTTATAAAATTGCAACTCATAAAATTACAATCATATCCGAAGAGTTAGACCAAGAATCTCTTACTGTAACTACAACATCAACAAATACCACACTAAGACAAAAAAGAGTCATCGAACTCAATCAAATTCCTATACTGAATCCCACTAAAATAAATTGGTATAAACCCAACAGGAAACCCATATCACTCGATGAATGCCAAAAAGTTCCACTGGGAAATATAGAGGGTACAGAAAAAATAGATGGTACTTATAAATTTCCACAAAGCCTTGTAAATGGTCAAATTCTTAGCACTTTTTACGCTAATAAATCAGGTAATACAGTCACGTTAAATTGGACCATCTCTGGTAAAGATTATTCCGACTTAAGCAATCTTTCATTGGAATTAGCCTATTTCAATCACCGACAAGGATTAACATATAAAGTCGAGATTGGCAGTGCTGACAGTCAAAGCTCTCATAATTTATCCGTAAGCAATACCACTACTTTTTCTTTAATTATAAAGGAAAATGGCGTAGTAAAACAAACATTACAAACCACCGTATTTTACTAAATCATCAACTTTATCATTTACAATCAATAATATACATTATGTCTGATAACAACCGCCTCAATATCATACCCAAACCTCGCTATACCAGCGGACAATTACTTAAACTACAAGACTATCAAAACGCTCGGGACTTCCATATTCAGCAGCGCGAACTCCTTACTCGTGGACTATTCACCAAAGGAGTACTATATGGATTAGAGGTTAATAAAGAAGGCGAAAAAAACTCTATCAAAACAGTCACTATCACTCCGGGTGTAGCCATAGATGGAAATGGAATACAGATTATTCTGCCTCAAGAACAAACCATTGATATTAAAAAGCTTGAACAAACCAGTAATATTAAAAAGTCTAAACAAACCAGTAGGCTTAAAAAGCTTAAACAAACCTTGACTTCATCTACTATCGATGACCAGAAATACCTCCTAATAATAGAAAGTTTCTACATCGTCTCCGCTGCCAATGTATATACGAGCCAACCCAAATTTTCCTTATTAGAGGAAAAGGATGAAGATAATAAGAGAGACAGCGAAAAAATATACCTTGCTCAACTTATATATAATAAAGAGAAGGATACATGGTCACAAACAGACAGCAAAGACTTTGCACCTCCTCAATCTAAGCTCAAGCATATGCAGCAAGCCTATCAGCCTCATGTTATTGATGGATTGGAGGTAAGTCTATCTGACACTACTTTGACTGTGACACAAGGTAGTGCTATGCCAGCTTCTGGGCGAGGGATAGTATTGAAAGATAAATTATGGTGTTTTAGTTCCTGCGATGATAAAGAGGAAATTCTGGAAGCTCAGGATAACAAATTCAATATTGACTTAAAAACCACAAGACCTGCCTTCAAATCAAACTGGCAAAAAGGAAATTATCAAATTATTCTATCTAATAATAATCATGATGAGATTCCGACTTTAACCTTCCAAGTAATAAAGTCTCCGCCACAGACCATCAATCAAGTGATTCTTGGTTCTGTCAGCGTAACATCTATAGCTCCACCTAGCGTAGCCAAGCCAGATGACGGAATTGAAAGCAACCGACAATTCATCATCTTCAATGAAGATAATATACCGATACTTCCACCTACTAAAATTGATTGGAATGAAGATGTTCTTAAAGATCCTAACAGAATTCCTCTCCAAAGCATACAAGGTACGACAGATGGTAAAATTGACCTAAACTCAATAGCTAATGTTGCCAATTATAAGTTTTATGCTGTACTTGATGGGAATACAGTGACCTTATATTGGGTAGTTCCACAGGGATGCACAGTAACAATATCTTACGAAGACTTATCTACGCACTATGATAATCAGACACAAGCCGCCTTTACTACGAGCACTATAAAAACGATACCTAATGATGGTACTTCTTTTGAC
>CAYLSF010001158.1:0-2803 GCA_964385675.1 uncultured Saprospiraceae bacterium | reverse complement strand
TACACTTTTATAAAATCGCGTGGAATCAGTTCAAGAAAGCACCATTAATAGGCAATGGTTACTTCAATTATAAATATTATTTGAATCGGGATAATGCTCCTGAGTTAGCAAAATATGGGACAACTAATTTTGTTCATAATGATTATTTGCAACATTTGCTAGAAACTGGAGTGATCGGACTACTTACATCATTATTTTTAATGTCATCTTTTGATTTTCAAACAGTTGTTAAGTTACAAAAATTATCTGCATACGATCAAAGTCTCATATTGGCATTTATTACTAGTACAACATCATTTTTTATTCATGCACTAGGTGATTTCGTATTTTACCCACCTGCAATCATTTTTTTCTTTGCGTTGACATTAGGTTTTGCAGATAGAATTATTTCTTATAATAAATCATTTCCAATTCTACAATCTAAATTTAAACCTAATGTGATTATTAAAGATAAATTTATATCACCTCATCGAATCATTATTGCTTTTACATTAATATTATTTGTTAATTCACATATTTTGGCTAGTCAAGTCGCCAAGTCTTCAGGTAGCGATGAGGATGCTGGAAAATATATTTATGCCTTTAAAAAAATACAATATGCTCAATTATTAGCACCTTATGAGTCATATTATTTTTATCAAGAGGCCAAATTATGGTTGAAAGCAGTTCGAGCTCAACATTCTAAAGATGCAGCGGAAAAAGCAGACACTTTATTGATTGAAGCTATATCAAAAAATCCTTTTAAAAAATATTTACTACTACAACGTGCGATTCTGCATAGGGACTATGCATCATTATTATCTAAACCTGCAGATATCAATACAATCTTGAAATGGCATGAAGAAGTTCTGGATTGGCAGATTGTTACTAAAAACAATGCCGCAGAAACAGAGTATATTAAGTCGCTTATCAAAGCTGGGCGATTGGATGAAGCGCGTAAACTTCAAGCTAAATTACAACAGGAACTTTTCAGTAATAAAAATTTAAATGAGCTGTTAAAGAAAGCATTTAACCCTGATAAAAAGTGATTTATTTATTTTTATCAAAGAATTCGGGCTTTTTAAATAAATAAGGTATAACACTATTTAAAAAACGTGTGTTCACCTTGGCGCCACGATGATGAAATCTTACTGCTAATGGCCTTACCAATGTACGTAAGTTATTAATATCAACATTATCAACAGGAAAAATATCGACTGATATTGGCACAACACTATCTACTGATGGACTATTTTCGTCACCACCTCTTTTATCTTTTAAGACATTTTCAACAGGAAATTTATCTAGTGAATAATTGGTATTTTTATATAGATATGTACCATCAGACAATGCGTAGATAGTTTGATCTTCAAATGCATAACTATTAATAGTCAGGCTAAGAAAGCAGATAATGGTTAAAAAGATTTTATTTTGCATTATTTTTTATTTTTTATTGAATGACGAGCATGAAAATAACATGTGACTACAAATATTTCATGGGAGTTTTTCCCGATTGTATTTCATTTTTACCATATAGATATAGAAATAAATAATCTATGTTTTCACGATTTATAAAAGAGACGATATTTTATTTGCTTAGTTTGCTTGTTGCATTCTTGTTTCATATATCTGTTAGTATTCCTATCACATTTTCCAACTCATATTTACAACAAGGATTTGGTTGGTTCTGCACTATCATTCAAATATTTTTAAAACCAATCGAAGTGTTTTTTCACGAGGCATCACATGCACTAGTCGGTATGCTTTTCGGCAGGGAAATCTATGGTTTATCTATCAACTGGAATGGTTTTGGGCAAGTCAGAATGGAAGAAGCTGACAAACTTGAATTGGCGGTCACTGCTTTTGCAGGTTATGTAGGTGCTGCAGTTTGGGGCTATCTGATTTATGTTTCAAGCTTGCATGAAAAACGATATACACGTGCGCTATTATTTATCTTTTGTCTTACATTTCTTTATCAGTGCAGTAATCTTCAGAGCGTACTGATTATATTAACAATCATGCTTGTATTTTTACTATCCTGGATATTTACAATATTAGGCAGTTATTTACTTCGATTTATAGGAATTTTTATTATGGTGTCAGCTATTTTTTCACCAGCTTACCTATTTAATTACACCAATGCTGGTGATCATATTATTATGCAATCAATAACCGGCATCGATAGTATTTTATGGATAGCTTGCTGGATGTTTATTGGCGGTATTTGTCTGTTGCATGCATACAGCGCACTAACATTTAAAGCAGCCAGATTTGGCCAAGCAACAGAAAGAACTATAAAAACGTCAGCTGTATATAAAAACTAGTTTAGAATGCTGTAGCAAGGTTCACCTGTACGCCACTCATACATTGGGCAACCTATTTCTGAAGAACCAAGATTAAAGAAGTAAGGCATGCCAACCATTATGAACAAAAACAGCACAAATGCTCTTAATATAGATCTAACCGGCACATATATTTCTACTCTAGTCGACAACTCCATTTCACACCTCCATTAGGTTGGTGGTATCTAGCCCTCTAACGTACTTATCGACTGCTCATTTTCCTTCTTTATAGTTTTATTAGGTTAAATATAGGAAATTTTCCTATATAAATATAGGAAATTTTCCTAATAATAGTTTTTTTACAAAAATCACATAACATATTGATTTTAATAATTTATTTTTGGCTATAATAATAAATGAAGGCAAAATCATGAGATTAACTGACTCAAATGACATTTTTATTCGGAAAAAAAACAAAATACTCATGCAAAATATCGAGCAATAAAGAGGTATATATAATGTATAGAAATAATTAATTAACT
>CAYLSF010001157.1:0-2805 GCA_964385675.1 uncultured Saprospiraceae bacterium | reverse complement strand
TCTCTGTTCTCGCCTCTCTTCTCTTGGTTCTAAATAATTACAATATTACACTATAAATAGCTTTATCTTTTAGTACAATCTTATTAAAATAATCAATCAACATGAAAAGCATATTTATCAATTTATTAGTATTATCAACACTAGCCTTAGGGGGCTTATCTTGTGATAGAGAGCAATCTTCTACAACACAAAACGAAAATACGGATAATATGAAATCGGAATGGAAATTAGTGTGGTCAGATGAATTTGAAGGCGAAACATTGGATACCAACAATTGGAATCGGCAAGTAGTCAAGGCAGGACGTTTTAATGAAGAATGGCAGCGTTATACCAATAGTATAGACAACGCTTACATTGAAGATAGTTGCTTGGTGATTCGAGCGATTCATGAAGGAGAGGAGCATGGTTTGGATAAATATACTTCTGCAAGATTGAATACCGCAGGAAAGCAATCATGGAAATATGGTAAAATAGCGGCTCGTATTAAGTTGCCTAAGGGGCAAGGTATTTGGCCTGCATTTTGGATGTTAGGAGCAAATATTAATGAAAATGGTGGAGATACACCGTGGCCTCAATGTGGAGAAATCGATATTTTGGAATTGTATGGTTCTAAAGATGATGCGGTAGTGGAAGCTAATATTCATTATGCGAATGAAAATGATAGCCATGAAATGATGGGGGCAATTGATTACAAATTGAAAGAAGGGATATTTGCAGATGACTTTCATGTGTTTGAATTGATATGGACAGCAGAAAATATGGAATGGTTAGTGGATGGAGAATCTTATGGTTCTACGCCAATTACCGATGATAAATTTTTAGAATTTCATGAAGAGTTTTTCATTCTACTAAATCTAGCTGTTGGAGGTACGTATGCTGGTTATCCTGATAATACAACAGAATTTCCTCAAAAGATGTATGTGGATTGGGTGCGAGTTTATCAGTAAGAGATTAATGATAAGCATTAAAAGTGAAGGTATTCCTCATGGCTCAAATAAAAAACTTAGTATATGAATAATAAGGAATTGATTAAACAATTTTATTCTGCATTTGCAGCAGGAGATCATAAGGGTATGATAGCTTGCTATCATGATGAGGTTGTATTTGAAGATCCAGCTTTTGGTCAATTGAAAGGCATAAAAGCAGCTAAAATGTGGGAAATGCTCTTATCTCGAAAAGAGGCTACCCCTAAGATTAACTTTGCGAATATAGAAGTCAATGAAACAAGTGGTAGTGCTGATTGGACAGCAGAATACATATATGGCCCTAAAAAACGTAAGGTATTTAACCGTATTCATGCTTCATTTACTTTTAAAGATGGTAAAATCATCAAGCATACTGATAATTTTAACCTCTGGAAATGGTCTAGTCAAGCATTAGGAACTATGGGGTATATTATGGGTTGGACACCTTTTATGAAAAATAAAATTCAGCAATTAGCGAATAGCCGTTTAGATAAGTTTATTGAACATCAATAATATATCGAATACAAGTTTTTCTACCGCTAAAAACCATCAAAATTCACCGAAAAAACACTAGTTCCTAACCAATATCCCCTCTGTTTGATATTGGTTAGGAACTAGTGAAATAAGTAAGCATAATTATTATTTTTTAAAGTAGGGTATTCAAAAAAGAAAGTATTTCAAAAGGTTTTCCATTAATTAAATTCTAGTAACTATACTTAAAGACCTCTATCTTTACATTCTAATTGAACATTCAGTTATGCTTTAAATAATAGAAACGATGAAATTAGAATATTCGACGATTAAAGATGATGATCTATTTGTATTAACCAACTTTAATTGTGAGCCTGCAAAAGCATTATTTAGTAAAAAAGGGTTATTTAAAATTGTATGGAGTAAAGAGAAATGTGTCAAAATAGTTATTGATGGTTACTTAGTAGAACTCAAAAAAGATCAAGTCATTTTTTGTACGCCCCTTAATGTTATGCATATTGATCCCTCATCTGAAGGCTTAACGGCTTTTGTATTTAATAAGGAATTTTTTTGCATTCAAACCCATGATGAAGCCGTTTCTTGCAATGGCTTTCTATTCTTCGGTTCATCCCAACCTCAAATCATATCATTAAATGAAAAGGAGAAGAAAATTTTTAATATGCTACTTTTCTTCTTCGATGAAGAATTTATGATTAATGATCATGTTCATGGAGAGATGTTAAGGACTTTACTCAAAAAATTACTGATTCTCTCCACGCGAATGGTTAAAAAAACAATTCAAGAACCGAATCTACCCAATGCCCAAATGGATTTGATTAGACAATACAATCTATTGGTAGAATTACACTTTCGAGAAAAACATCAAGTCAAAGAGTATGCAGATTTATTATTTAAATCCCCAAAAACACTGTCTAATCTTTTTAAGAAATATAATGAAAAATCACCCTTAAGAATTATCAATGAGCGAATCCTTTTAGAAGCTAGACGGCTTTTACTTTATTCAAATAAAACCACAGAGGAAATCACCTATAACTTAGGGTATAAAGATGTAGGACATTTTTCTAAATTTTTTAAAAAGAATGAAGGCGTAAGTCCAAGTGTTTTTCGTTTAGAACGACGAAAGGAATCATAAACTCAAAATCTTTCCATTCATAAAAAAATCTGTGTTAATCTGTCGCATCCGTTCAAATCCGTGTCCTAATTACTCATTGTAGATAAAACAATGACTTACCAAATACTGAAAAAGGAAAAATATACATTTCAAAGGGAAGTCTGTACCTATTAACCGAGACTTTTTCAACTCATCTTTGTATCAACAATTAACAGAACATTTTGAGTCTGTTTTATT
>CAYLSF010001156.1:0-2806 GCA_964385675.1 uncultured Saprospiraceae bacterium | reverse complement strand
ACTGCATTTTTACTAGCAGAACCCAAACCAATTTTAATCTGATTTGCTTTCAGGGCTTGAAATAGTGGAATAACGCCAGGCAAAATTTCATCTGCGGTCATTTGACCTATTAATTCTTTATACCATTCATTTTTTTGAGTTGCCCATTCTACTTTTTCAGATTCTGATAGGGTCACATTACCTAAGTTTAAAATCATATTAAGCGAATCCATTCGGCTAACGCCTTTTAGATTTTCATTAAATGCCTCATCAAAATCGAATCCTAACTCATTTGCCAATCGACGCCAAGCAATAAAATGATATTTTGCTGTATCTACAATAACGCCGTCTAAATCAAAAATACATGCTTTGAACATGATGTTTAGGTTTGAGATATAAGGTGTAAGGTATAAGTTTTTAGAATTAATTCCTCAAACCCTATACCTTACGCCTTATACCTATTTTCCACGCAATTATAAATTTTTTTTTTGAAAGTAAGTGTATAAATGACACTTTAAATAAGTGAATTACATTTTGATGTAGAACTTGAGGTTAAGTAGCCTCTAGGAAAGAAGATTTTTAAAACTAAAAATGCTGTGCTCAGATTAACCTAAGCACAGCATTGTAAATGTAGAAACTTAATGGATACACGAGTATAGAGAAATCTTCCGTTGTTCGTAAATAAGTTAATTCTTTGAATTAATATTTACATCTCTGTGAGTCTTTGCGTCTCCTCTGTGAACTCTGTGTCCTATATATCACCCCATTAAAGCATAAATAGCAGCCAAAATCAAGAAGACAGCAAACGCAGATATATTAAAGACCGTATCTGTTTTAAATAAGCTACTTTCAAGATGATAAGCTTTATGATCTTCTGATTTGTTTTCTGTCCAAAGTACACCAAAAAGTCCTAGAGATAACAAGATAATTAAACCACCAAAAAGGTCATTACTTCCATTCGAATCAATTAAAAACATAATGCCCGATGGAACAGAAATAGCCATTAAGGCGACTATAATGCCAAATTTGAATCCCTTATCAGCATTAGAAGATTCACTTTGCCCTTGATTTTCAAATAAAGAAATTCCAACAATCAGAATAGAGCAAATTAATAATACAAACCCCATTCTATCTAAAAATGGTAAATCGGCATAGCCAAATTTTAAAGCTACAGCCAAAGGGACGGAAGCCAAAATAGAGGCTAATGCAGCATTCGAAGTTGCTTTTTTCCAAAAGATACCAAATAAAAATACGGCTACAATTCCTGGACTAATCAATCCTGTATATTCTTGAATGTATTGAAAAACTTGGTCTAAACTTCCCAAAACAGGGGCGATAAGCATACCAATGACTAAAGCTACTGTAGAAGAAATTTTTCCTGTTGTAACATAATGTCTATCCTCTTGATTAGGACGAATCATTGTTTTATAAATATCTAAGGTAAATATCGTAGAAGCACTATTAACCATTGAACTGATTGAAGAACCTATCGCAGCCACTAAAGCCGCAAATACTAATCCTTTCAAACCGGGTTGCACAAAATTATTTAAAACCCAAGGAAATGCTTCATCTGGTTTATTGATACCATCTCCTGTAAAACCATAAGCAGTCGGATCAGATAAAATAACAAAAGTTGCAATACCGGGCAGTACCACCATTAAGGGCATTAATAATTTCAATACGGCTGCAAAAGCAACGCCTTTTTGAGCTTCTTGAATACTTTTAGCTGCTAATGCTCTTTGAATGATATATTGATTAGTACCCCAATAATAAATATTAGCAATCCACATACCTCCAACCAATACCGCTATACCGGGCAATTGTTGATAAGAAGGGTTATCTTCACTCAAAATCATATCAAACTTTTCGGGAGCTTTATCCACTAACACACCAATTCCTCCAAAGTAACTTCCATTTCCAACAAAAGAAACAATAATATAACTCGCTAGCATTCCTCCAAATACCAATACAACAACTTGTACTACATCAGTCCAAACTACAGCTTTTAACCCTCCAAAAATGGAAAATGCAGCAGAATACAAAACTAAGCCTAAAATACCCATCAATAAGGGTACACCTAAAATTTGTTGAATGGCTAATCCACCTAAATAGAGTACTGAAGTAATATTGACAAATACAAATAGAGCGACCCAGAAAAATGCCATAATGGTACGCACTCTACTATCAAAACGATCTTCAAGGTATTGAGGCATTGTATAAATTCCTCTATGGATAAATACAGGAAGAAAATATTTAGCAACAATAATTAAGGTTAATGCAGCTAATAATTCGTAAGCACCGATGGCTAATCCCATAACATAGCCAGAGCCATTCATTCCTAAAATTTGCTCTGTAGAGATATTAGAGGCGATTAAAGAACCACCGACTGCCCACCAGGGTAAAGAACTACTCGCCAAGAAATAGTCCTTAGAGGTTGTATTACCACTCTTACGAGCCAGCCAAATACCAAAGCCGACCATACATAGGATATAGCCGATAAAAATGGTTAAATCTAAATTTGAAAAATCAGACATAAATTTGGTTTTATCTTAATGAATAGAATCAATTGGTTTTTACAAATCACTTAAATGATCACCAAAATATATTGGAAATTGATGCCTATGATTTGGAATTTGAATTAATGTTAGAGGAACGAATCTTGAGTGAATTGATAACGCATAGATAAGAATTATTTTTAGGATTTTTTACAATAACAGGTGCTCAATAACGGAAAAGTGAAAATTTGACTAGCAAATTTTCACTTTTATCAAATTAGTAATGGTCAAAAAATAAATTATTGATTTGACGAGTAAATTTTTGTCTTATT
>CAYLSF010001155.1:0-2809 GCA_964385675.1 uncultured Saprospiraceae bacterium | reverse complement strand
TACATGGCTGTAAATCAGGATATTAGGCTAGTCTAAATTATTTGAATTTTTTTTGGATTTAAACCCTCTTTTTTTCCTACCCTAAAATAGGAATAATTGAAATTTTTGGAAAAATCTACTCACCAAATTTATAATGGCTTTTTACTAAAAAAAAAATAATTATTTGCTATTTAGTTTTATTCGTCAAATAAAAAACAAGTTAATTTCGCTTCTTTTTTAGTGTCAGTTTAACACATTGTTTACTTTTTTGACAGTCACATTTTAAACAAAAACAACAAGTCAATGAACAGCACATACGATTATTGACACGTTTAAAGGTTGCAAATCATAGGTAAATGCCTTTATTTTGCATTATCAATTCACATAATTATAGATTCCTATTTGTCACAAAATTCAAAGAACATGTCTGCTTCAATCGCATCTTTTGACACTATTGTATTACCTAAAGGGGTAGTCATCAAAGAGACAAATCTTGAAAACAAGTCTTACCTACTCACTAGTGATGCACTACAGTTCATTACTCAACTACATCGTAAATTCAATCCGATTAGAAAGAAATTATTGGCTAATCGACGACTGTTACAAGTCAATGCTCAAAAAGGAGCTTTTGTAACCTATGATTCAGCAACTAAACCAATACGGAATGGAGAATGGATTGTAGAAAATGCTCAACAACCGTATCAGCTTGTAACTTTTTCAAGTTCAATTCAGCGAATTATTAAGTTAGAACAACGTCCAACTCATAATATCATTGATTTTGAGGATCAACTGATGCCTATTTGGAATAATTTATTGGATAGTCAGGCTTTAATACAACAAGTTCAGAATCAAGAACAACTAACGTTTTGCCCTCGGGCATGGCACAGAGAGGAGCAGCATATCATAGTAGATAATGAACCGCTTGCGGCTACCTTTTTTGATATTGGTTTGTATTTATATCATAATAGAAAATCAACTCAACCTCTTCATATTCAATTGCCTAAATTGGAGCATTACTTAGAAGCTAGATTATGGGGGAAAGTACTGGAACTGGCTCAACAGCAATTGTATATTGACACTGAAAAAATTAAGGTTACGTTATCAATTGAAACCTTACCGGCTATTTTTCAGATTGATGAGTTGATTTGGGAATTGAAAAACTATATTCAAGCGGTTTCTTGTAATCTAAAAAACTATCTTGCATCGTTTATAAAATGCCTAAAATTTACGCCATCCATTAGTGTACCCGCATTACAGCATTTAGATGAAAATGTACACTTTATTAAATCCTATTATACATTAGTAGCACAAAAAGCAAAGCAACGTAACCTTCAAGCTATTGCGGATACCACCTTGTTAGATGCGACTAAAGCAATTCAATTTGGATTCGATGGTGTTTATAGCACAAGTGAAACGGTAGTTAATAATTTAGATATTCAACCATTGGATAATATAAATTCAACATTCTCAAATCATTATATTATCCCTGAGGATATTTTGAAAACGACAGCTACAACATTAACGGAAGAGGTACTTCGTTCAACCATTAAGAATGCTATTTGTGCCATTGAATATGCTTTAAATGTAGAAGATGGTCATGCAATTTATGATCAAGCTGAATTGTATCGTTCTTTGGTTTGGCAATGGGTACATTTAGGAGTAAGTGTGCAAAATAAAGGAGCATTGACTTTAAGAAATATTCAACCGTACATCGAACAATCTTTGGAAGATATTCGCTCAAATATTGGAACATCTGCTTTTATGGAAAGACCATTTTTGGAGAGTGTACAAATCTTTAATCGGCAATTGAAAAACATTCATTTTACGGAATATCTTGCTCCTATTTTGGATCAACGTTTGGTTACTGTATAAAAAGAATTTCAGATTGGTTATTTAGGTGTCAGGCATTTTAAAAATGCCTGACATCTTAGTTTTATAGCCTAAGTATTCACCTACTTATTTCTAATCCTTATCTTTACTACACTAAAAAATATTTTAAATGAATGCTGTACCAATTACTGTTTTAATAACTTGCTTCAATGAGGAAAACAATATGGAAGCATTATTAAAATCTGTACAGTGGGCAGCAGAAATACTTATTATCGACTCCTTTAGTACCGATAGAACCCTTGAAATAGCACAACAATATCCAACCAAAATCCTTCAACGGACTTATCAAGGGCCCGCCGACCAAAAAAATTGGGCGATTCCACAAGCGACCTATCCTTGGATTTTAATCTTAGACGCTGATGAGCGAGTGACCTCTGAATTAGCAAAAGAAATTAGGCAGATACTTCAAATTAAAGAATCACAAGATGGTTATTGGATAAAGCGTAAGAATTACTTTATGGGGCAGCACATTCGTCATAGCGGTTGGGGAAATGATAAAGTAGTCCGATTGATACAACGAGATAAATGTCAATATGATGATAAACAAGTTCATGAAGAAATTGATACTTCAACTATTAAAATTGGACAGTTAAATGCCTATCTCATCCATAATACATTTAAAGATGTTGACCATTATTTAGCTAAAATACAGCGGTATGCTAGATGGTCTGCACAAGATTATGCTCACAAAACAACTCGTGTGACTTGGTTTCATCTGTATGGAAAACCTGCCTTTAGATTTTTTAAACACTTTATTTTACAAAAGGGATTTTTAGATGGTAAAGTCGGATTTATCATTAGTAGTATTATGGCATGGGGCGTTTTTCTGAGGTATGTTCACCTAAAGCAACTACTATCAAAAAAAGAACCTTCCGAATAATTTGGTCATTTACCGACGAAATTCTAAATCTTACTTAATTTTGTTTCGATTTTTACGTTT
>CAYLSF010001154.1:0-2815 GCA_964385675.1 uncultured Saprospiraceae bacterium | reverse complement strand
AGTCATGAATAAAATGTGATAATTTTCTAGTATCAAAAGACTTATTTCATGAACCATATTATCTAATAATATGAATGAAATTCAGCAGTTTGAGATCCTCTCTTGACTTATCTAATAGGAAAATATAAAAATATGAACCATCCGATAAGGGTTCTCCTGTGATAGAATTTGTTCCATCCCAATTATTTTCATAAGGACTGGCTTCAAAAACCAATTCTCCTTGTAGATTAAAAATAGATAACTGATTATTTGGATAAGCATTAAGGTTTTGGAATAATAACAAATTATTAGTGACATCATCAGGCGTGATGCCCGTTGGAGGATTTAGGACAGATAATAAACTATCTTGACTTATGGTTAACATCTGAATATGAATAGTATCTATGTCCTTACAGCCTATAGGACTTGTTACTTCTACTGTATAAGTAATAGAATTTGTAATTTGAGCGATAGGATTGGGACAATTGGTACAGCTTAGTCCTGTTGATGGCATCCATTCATAAGTACCATTACCAGTTACAAATAACTGAATGGAAGCATTTGGTAAGACAACAGTATCTTGTGTTGCTTGTATATCAAGTGGGTATAATGAGCATAAGTCACAATTGGTATTATCTTCTAAAAATTGATCAGATACTACTAAAGTATCACACATTGCATTATCCCAAATCTCAACAGTCCATGTATCTTCATGAGCAACGCTAAAGCTAAATGTATTACCATTAGATACAGAAACTCCATTGGCAGTAATGCTTGATCCAGATAATCGAACCTGATAGTTTCCCCCACCATAATATGTTGGACTCCCTCCAATTAATTCTAGTTCAATATTAGCAATGCTATCTCCTAAACATTCATACAATAAAGGTGAATTATTTAAAGCAATTGGTGTAAATAATAAGCAAGAATCACAATAATTTTCTACAGTATCTGTCACTATAAAACTACAATCGTGAGCATCTGTAATAGAGATATTATAAACTCCTTCGGTTACATTAATGGCAGCGTTAGTTGAACTAATATTGGGTTGCCAATTAAAATAATAAGGTGGCTGTCCATCTGATGGTGTTACATAGAGCGCTCCTTTCCCCTGACTACAAGTGTCTGGAATAGACGTTGTTGCTACGGTTAAATCATTGGGTATTAAAAACAAGGATGTTGTATCTGATGTCAAGCAAGTAACATTACCATAGTAATAAATAATTTCAAGGGGTTGATTAGTGGTGTAAAGACTAGGATTTAGCATACCATTTGTAAGGGTATCACTTCCATTGATAATCCAAAAACCACCTAAAGGACTATAACCTGTTAAGGTATAACTAGTCTGTGTAGCACAGATTGTATCCAAAGGAGGAACTACAGCTATGATTGGAGCTATGATTGTGATGACCATTGAATCGGTACTGACACAATTATTAGCTGTAGTGTAAGTATAATAAACCGTTACTTGATCCAAGGTATCACCAGCATTTACATTAGTTGGATAGGTGACACCCGTCATATCTGTACGAAAAATACCCAAATTAGCATCTATAATTCCAGAACCACTCCATGTTCCACCTGATGGAGTAGCAGGAAGCAACGTAATATCCATTGGTGTAGGATTATGACAGTAAGTTACATCTATTCCTGCATTGACTACGGGTAGTGGATGAACAACTGCTATTAAGGTATCAAAATTAGAGCAAGCAGTATTTGGATCGGTATAAATATAGGTCAATTGATGCATACCAACTCCAGCACTATCTGGATGAAATATCCCTACATTCGCATCAATAATGCCCGAACCCAACCAATAACCATTGTTATTTGGGTTTGGCATGAGTTGGACAGAAGCAGATTCCTCACAAATAGAAAAATTACTACCTGCATCAACAGTAGGTAAATCAATGACTGTGATAGGTATTGCAATAGTGGTATCCAAACAACCATTATTATTGGTGGCTATGGCTCGAATGGTATCTCCATTTGTAGGAAGATAACCAAATGAGCCTATGCCAGATATAGATGCGATAGTGGTATCGTTTACTTGAATCGTGTAAATATCAGAGGATAAGGTACTGAGCAATAAAGAGTCTCCAACGCATAGAATATTATCATTATTGGTAATACCAGAGGTCTCTGTTAAACTAACTTGTGCAGTAGGAGTAGCAAGGGTATTAATAGCGATGCTATCTTTAACCAAACAGCCGCTTTGCCTCGTACCTACCACACTGTAAGCACTAGGAGCATTGGGATAAATTAATCTATTCGCTTGTGTGCTACCATCATTCCAAAGATAGGTACACCCAATACAATTTAATGGATTTATACTAATATCCAAAAGTTGATCACTACAAATAGTAGTATCTAATGGCAAGAGTTCCACCCCTTCAAAAATACTACAACAATCATCAAATACAATTCCCGTATTATTGGATAAATCAACACTATTTGCTCCAGCATAAAATAATCCTGTTCCTGTTACATTGAGGTCTTTTATTTGTAGAAAGTTGGTACAAATAGTGTCTATTGTATTAAGATGGATAGTATATGTAGTAGGATTTAAACTAAATGCTTGAAAAGTAATATTATCTGTAGCGGTACCTAAAGCTTCCATATATCCAATAGAGGAAAGAGTAATGCCAGCAGTAGCAAATCTATAAGTTTTTCCTTCGGATAAAATTAAAGTATCAAAACTAGGATTATTTCCTCCAAAACTAGCGTCTGTATATAAATGTGCATATCTATAATGGCTTGCCCCTCCTATGGAACAATCTACATATGCTATTAGACTATCTATAATGTTATTATTACCACTTACATCAGATATACC
>CAYLSF010001153.1:0-2818 GCA_964385675.1 uncultured Saprospiraceae bacterium | reverse complement strand
TCGTCAAATACTTAATTGTTAACTGTTAATTATTAATTGTTTGATTAATAATAGTTTATTCTAAAAATAAATAACAAAACGTCAGTAAATATAATTCTTAATTACTAAAATGATTGGGTCAAAATTGATTGAAGTTGTAACTGTTTTAAGCTCTAAAGAAAAGAAAGGGGTTGAAGATTATTTAGAGGAAACCTTATTACCCTCTAAACTTAGGGCTTTTGAGCTATGGAAATATATTGTAAATCTTAAAGTGTTTGATGAAAATAGCTTAAATAAAGAAAAAATCTTCTCCATCTTATTTCCTGATGAATCTTTTGATACCTTAAAATTGAGAAGAGTTCGGTCTTATTTATTAAAGGCTATTGAAGATTATTTATGGTTAGAACAATCAAGGCAATCGGTTTATACTAAAAATTTATGGTTAAATCATTGGTATCGAAAGCATAAGGCGAATAAGTCATTTGATTATACGAATAGAGTTTTAAACCAACACTTAGAAAAATCAAACTACCGAGATGGGCAGCATTATTTTCAGCGATTTTTGAAGGAAAATGAGCAATATCAATACGAAGAAACGCAAAAACGAACTGCCCCCAAAAATTTACAAGATTTATCAGATACACTAGAAATAGCTTTTGTACTAGAAAAATTGAAACAATGCTGTACATTAATTGCTCATAAAGCCGTATATCAAACAGAATATAACACAGGGTTGCTTTTGCCTATTTTAGAAGCTATTGAAAAGGGAAAATATGCTCATATTCCTGCTATTCAAGTTTATTATTTGATTTATAAAGCATTAGAATACCCGAAGGAAAATGATTATTTCCTAGATTTTAAAACCTTATTAGAACAACACTTATCTATTTTTAGAAAGGAAGAACAACGCACTTTATTTTTATTGGGTATCAATTATTGTATTAAAAAAATCAATACAGGAAACCAAGACTTTAAAATGGTTTTATTTGAACTCTACAAAGAGGGCTTGGAACAAACTATTTTACTTGAAAATGGTGTTGTGACCCGATGGACATATATAAACGTCATTGCTTTAGGATTGGGGTTGAAAAAATTTGAATGGGTGGAGCAATTTATCAATGCTTATAAAAATAATTTAGAAGCGTCACATCGAGAGGATACCTATAACTTTAATTTGGCAAAATTATACTACACTCAAAAGACTTATGATAAAGCGATGAAGCTATTATTGGATGTGAAATTTCAAGATACCTTCCTACAGTTAAATGCTCGAATGTTACTCCTAAAAATCTATTTTGAACTCAATGAAAGTAAGGTGTTAATGGCGTACTTAAATAGCTTTGAAGTATTTCTACGGCGTCAAAAATCAGTGACTTATCATAAAACGAGTTATTTAAATTTGGTCAGTATTTCCAAACGAATCGTTACCTTAAATACTTATGATAAAGCCGCCAGAGAAAAATTGAAAGAGCGAATTATCAATACAAAGGTATTACCCGAACGAGATTGGTTATTGGGATTAGTAAGTAATTGGCAATAGGTATAAATGGATTATGGCACAAGCCATTTACCATCAAAACCACCATTTTTATCTCTATTAAACTTAGCTCTTAAATGTCCTTCTCGCTTTAACTGTAAATAATCAATGGTGTGAATAGTAGATATAACAACACAAAAATTAGACGCATCCATCGTAGAAAGGTAAGAGGGAACGGCAGTATTATCTTGTAAATCAGTACTTGGCGATTGCGTAGTGATATAGTCTTTTTTTGCAAAGTCGGGCAGACTATTCCATATTAAATCAGTTTCTCTGGTTTGGTGCAAACAATTAGCTGTGCCATACAGCCTTAATTGAATTTGCTTTTTAGGATGATAAAATAGCCAACTTATATTAGTGTTTTGCTGTAATTCTTTGACTTTTGGGGAACGATAATCCGTGTAAAAAATCAATTGTTTTTCCTTGACTTTTCTTAATACAACGGTTCTCAAATTAGCTTCATTATTATTAATAGTACCAACTGTACCAAGCCGCATTGGAGATTTTTTATCAACAGCGGCTCGTTGAAGTAATTTCCAAGTATTATCTAACAGTTCGTTGAGTTGCATAAAATTTGATTATAAAAGCTAAAATATTATTATCTAATCTACTTTTTAATGTAGAAACCGTTAATATTGTTGAAGTTTTTTTGTGAAAAATATTTTGAACCACACATCCCGATAGCTATCGGGAAAAAGGACACACAAGAAATACACAAAGAGATATTGAATGAATAATTTTATCCCTACATAAACTTTGTATCCTTTGTTTCTTTGTGGTTTGAAAATGCGTATTATAGATTACTCAATTCCTTCTTGTTGAATAATTAATAATTCCTTTTATCCGAAATAAAAATACATGGAATCACAACAGTTAGACAGAACAAAAGCACAAGAATCAAGAGCCGCTATTGAGCGATTATACATTGCCATGCGTCATCTATTCATCAGAGGAAGCTACAAACCTTTAGGTGTATCGGGTGAAGCATTAAGAAAAGCCTTAAAAGTGTTAAGCCCTGAAATATATGGAACTATCGCCGATCCTGAACGAGTGGAATTAAATGGATTATTATATATTTTTCAACGCTTGCCGCAAGGCATTGAAGAATGCCGTTTTATAAAATTAGTAGGACGAGAAGGACACGAGGCTTCTTTTACCCCTTTGATTGCGTCTAAGCGTCGTCGTAAATGTTATCGAATTGATAAAAATCATATTATTATAGAGTTAACAAGAGGACGTAGCGATATTTATGATATTCTAACGCACTTGACATTCTTGTTCATCGAGGCAGAGAAAGTAAAA
>CAYLSF010001152.1:0-2818 GCA_964385675.1 uncultured Saprospiraceae bacterium | reverse complement strand
GATGTCCCGATAGCTATCGGGATTAATTGAAAATGAATGGTTTAGCTTAACATTTAAACGCTAACAGTAACTCACCTGGTGACTTTTGGCAAGATTCGTCAAAGCCCCATATAACATTACCGATCAGTTTTAATCTCAAATTTCTTCAATAATTTTTCTGCTACAATCCGCCAAGTATAGAATTCATCTATTTTTCTAGTGCTAGCACCTTTTTGAAATCTATCAAACACCTGTTCATCTTCTACCCATTCCATAAATGCTTTCGCCAACGCTTCCGAGGTATCTAATAATTTTCCATTTACCCCCTCCTCAATATGAAACGGAACATTTCCTCGATTTAATCCTAAAACGGGTAGCTGATAGGTATTCGCTTCTTGTATAGCCATTCCGTAAGTTTCCATAAAAGAAGGCGAAATAAAACAATGATGTGTTTGGTACAACTCTAAAGTTTTTTGATGTGGTATTGTACCATGAATCATCACAGTCTGCTTCAAAATAGGATGGCTTTCTACCAGCTTGTAGCATTGTTGTGTATAGTCGGGTTCTATATCTGTGCGTCCAACTATTGTAAGGGTATAATTTGTTGTTGAATATTTTGAGAGGGCTTGTAAAAATGGTAAGACGCCCTTGCATTCTATTAAATTCGCTACTATAAGTCCTTTTAGCCCTTCTAATCTCCCAAAGAGAGGAACGCTCTGTATAATAATTTCCTCCTTTGAAGGACTAGGGGGAGGTAATATCAACTTCTCTTGCTCCAATCCTTTATCTTCTAGGTACTCCGCCATAAAAGGACTAGGAACTAAAAATCCATCTAAATATTGTAATACCTTATGCTCTTGCTGAAATAATGCTGTTGCTGATTGTCCTTCATTTGGTTGTAAGCTTTGCAGAAAATGAGTAAGTAGCCAAAATTGAATCTTATCAGAAGTGGATTTTTTTAGAAAGTGTAAATCCTCCATAAAAAGAGTATCTAACCAATAAATCCCTTCAATCTCTTGTTCGTAATGGTTTTTAAAAACTGTAAAATCTAGTATTTCAACAGTTGCTCCTTTTTCTATCAAAGCTTCGATTAAATACTGATTGTATAAATTACCACCAGATGGTAAAGCTCTATTATTGGGTAGGACAAAGTAGTGTTTCATAATTGATTATTTAAGAGTAGAGAACAGAGATTATGCGATGATTTTTGGTTAATTGAGAATTTTCCCTACACTCATACATTTTTTCAATAGATTGTTCATTCAAAGTTAGTGTACTCCTCAATTTATTATTCCCTTTTCGCTATAAAATTAATACGAACCATATAATCCCGATAGCTATCGGGAATAAGGAACACATAAGGTTTATTATTAATCACTTATATGCTTCTTATATGCCTAATGTGGTTCAAAAAAGAATATACTTTAATAACGAAATAAGAATAATTTAGATATTAAAAAACACTATCGAAAACTTATCTCCGTTCTCTGCTCTCGCCTCTCTACTCTCAATAAATCACATTATTAGCATTAGGTCCCAAATATTGATTCCAATTTTCATTGGTTGGTGGTGGGATTTTTAATTCCAAACGCTTTACCCGCATTCCTAAAAACTCATAAATCAATCGAACATTTTCATTCACGATATAAACTATATCCAACTGATCATCATTATCCAAATCACCAACATAAGGGGTTGAACTAATATTTTTACCAGCAATGAGTGTTTGTTGAATTTGATATGCCGTATCCACTTCAAAAAGGTGCAGCCATGTAGTAGTATATCGAGGATTATTGCGTTTACAATTGTAATCGTTCACAGGCAATAAGACCTCCTCTACCCCATCGTCATCCAAATCCATAGAAATAGAACTCGCAAACCCTGCACACCCCACTTTATAACTCGCTAAAATTGCTCCCGTTTTTCCATCCAAGAAAAACTGCTCGGAACTTGTATTTTTAGGCCATTTCCCTTTTGCACCATTAATAAATATATCAGGAATATTGTCGCCATTATAATTACCCACACTCGGTTGAGCATTTAGTTCCACATCGTCAAATTCCGTTTTCCATAGTTGCGTAAAGTCCTTACCATTAAATGCCACCACAATGCCACCATGATCCAAGGCTAAAATATCTTTTGTATCATCTCCATTTAAATCAACGACAACAGGAGGGGCAATAAAGCCATGTTCATTTGAAATTTCTAAAATCCGTTTCGCATCTGAAATATCATTATTCAATAAGGCTTTTTCATCTGTAATGTATAATCCGCCTGTTACCGTCTCACCACCTGTTCCAAAAATAATTTCCTTTGTACCATCTCCATCAAAGTCATGATATGTTGGTGTTAGGTAACTTTCTCGACCATCGGGCATCGTATCTAAACCAATAATTTTTCCATTAGCGGCATCCATAAACATAATCGTTCCAGGATAACGATTCGAAGAATCCCCTGCTGCTGCTCGTACATTTCCACCATTCACTACTAATAAATCTCGAATTCCATCATTGGTATAATCATCTACTAAAACAGGATTATAAAAATTGAATCGAACCAGTCCTTCTTTGTTATACTCATCAGATAATAATTTATATTGCCACAATAATTGACCATCGACACCATTTAGGGCAAATAACTGTCTATCTCGTCCAGAAATAACCACATCATTAGTGTTATCACCAGAAATATCCACAAATACTGCAGATCCATACATTTGATCCCAACAGGGATAAGTCCAAAGCGTATCTCCTGTTTTACCATCAATCGCCAATACGCCATGTTTAGCATCTTGAAATTCATTTCGAATGGAGCTCGGAACAAAGGTAAGGAAATCAAT
>CAYLSF010001151.1:0-2820 GCA_964385675.1 uncultured Saprospiraceae bacterium | reverse complement strand
TAATCATAAAGCGTATCAAATAGAAGGAAAGTAAATTGGTGATTGGTGATTGGTTACTTGGTTATTGGTTTGAAAAATCAACGATTACTTTACTACATTACAAGATATGTATAAACACAAAAGCTACACCCGCCAATAATATGGCTAGGTGTAGCTTTTATATATTATAAAATGTACCTTTGCCCCCATTGAAAAAATAGAAAAGTATAGCGTTTCTTTATGACTTACGAAACTGCGGTAAACTACTTATTTGAAACGATACCAATGTTTCAAAAAGTGGGAAAAAAAGCATTTAAAGCGGATTTGACTAATATCACTCAATTGTGTGAGGTGTTGGGCAATCCTTATGAGCAATATCCTACCATACACGTTGCGGGTACAAATGGTAAAGGCTCTACCACACATTTAATTGCAGCCCTTTTTCAAGTCAAAGGCTTAAAAGTAGGCGTTTATACATCCCCGCATTATAGAGACTTTCGAGAACGAATTAAGATTAATGGTCAATATATTACAGAAGAAGCAATTATAGATTTTATAACGCAAAATCAATCCATCTTTGAAGCCATTCAACCTTCCTTTTTTGAAATTACGGTAGCTATGGCATTTCAATATTTTGCTCAAGAGGAAGTTGATATTGCCATCATTGAAACGGGATTAGGGGGACGTTTAGACTCTACCAATGTGATTACGCCTATTCTATCAGTTATTACGAATATCAGTTTTGACCATCAAAATTTTTTAGGAAATACCTTACCATTAATAGCCACAGAAAAAGCGGGAATTATTAAACCCAATGTGCCTGCTGTACTAGGAGAGTCCTTACCCGAAACGCTACCTGTTTTTCAAGAAAAAGCAATGGCTCAAAATGCTCCGCTTTATGTAGCGGATTCCAATTATATGGCAAGTATTGTAGAGACTTCTTTGATTTCTACTTTTTTAGAAATTCGAGAATCCAATCATCAATCCTTGCTGTATGAGCGATTAGAAGTGGGATTGTTAGGAGATTTTCAAGTTAAAAATGTTATTACCTTTTTACAAACAGTAGAAGTATTAGTAGGAAAACTAGGCTGGCAGTTTTCAGAAATGGAGATAGAAGATGCTCTAAAAAATGTAAAACCCTTAACGAATATGATCGGGCGTTGGGAGATTTTAGGACTAGAACCTCTTGTCATAGCGGATAGCGGACACAATCAAGCAGGTGTGCAAAACACCATGCTACAATTGCAACGACAATCCTATCATAATTTACATATCATTTGGGGGATGGTAAAAGATAAAGAGCGTTCTACAATTTTAGAATTATTACCTAAGGGTGGTCTTTATTATTTTGCAACGCCTAATGTACCTAGAGGGTTGGAGGCTACTATTTTACAACAAGAGGCAACGCAATTTGGACTAGAAGGCGAAGTATTTGAATCCGTACAAATAGCCTTGAATACGGCACTACTAGACGCCGATAAGGAAGATGTGATTTTTATAGGGGGGAGTACTTTTGTAGTGGCGGAGGTGGTGTAAAAAAAGTAGAGCCGTTGCACTGCAACGGCTCGAAATCTAAATTACAATGTAAGCTAACATTACTTCCATTATTGCTTTACAAAAGACTGAGCTTGTACAGTACCATCAGCATACTGAAACTGTATCGTGTACAGGCCATTTCTTAGGGCATTCACATTTACTTCATTTTGTTGATTGTTGAGGGTAACTTGTTTTACCATCTGCCCTAAGGCATTGTAAACGATAGCTTGTTTTACATTTTCTATATTAGAAATTATCAATTTATCGGAAGCTGGATTTGGAAAAACTCGGATTTCGGACTTCAGATTTCGGGTATCAAAAATCACATTCACAATATTGGAATACTCAAACTGTCCATCAAAATCCATTTGCTTTAAGCGATAGTAGTTCATACCTGCTATCGGATTTTCATCTGTGTAACTATAATTCTGAGTTTCTAAAGTCGTTCCATATCCTAAGATAAAGTCTAAAGTTTCCCATGTTTCGCCATTCGCTGAACGCTGCACTTCAAAACCATCATTATTTTCTTCAGAAGCGGTTTGCCAACTTAATTCAACCATTTTATTTGTTGGTTTTGCCTCAAATTGAGTTAACTCAACAGGAAGTGCAGGATAAGAATTTGCAATGATATTAATACCTACATGTGCCATTGCATTTCCTAAGTTTGAAGTCCAGTCCATAGCGGTTGTAGTGTTTGTGGCAAGTTCATAACTCATGCATAGTCGATTCTTTCCATTAGAGTTTATAGGTGTGTTGAGTACAGTTCCTGTTTGTCCACTTCCAACTACAAAAGTAGGCGATGCTGAGGCACCTATAAAATCAATGACCATATCGCTTGCTAAACCATTCACAAACACTGAAGAAGAAGTGCTACCATTAGAAGGAAGATTGTTAACACCGCTGCTTGTAGGTGTGGTTTGGTTAACATTTGAAAATGATGCAGCTATTGCACCACGACCTGCTAATGATTGACTTATAGTAATCGTAATATCACCTGAAATTGCGGAACCAACATTTCCTAATTTTATTGCCCATATAGAGTGATTTCCCGAAGTATTATTAGCTTGATAAACTTGTTCCGAAGTATAGTTAATACCATTATAGTTGATATTGTTGACTGTTCCAGTAGTCGAAGCAATTCGTGTACCAATGACCAATAAGACATTGTTTCCTGCAGGTATCATAAAATTTGGAATAGTCATAGTAGTTCCACTACTTGCAGGTTGATTTGATGCGGTTGCATTATTTTGATAAACTACTTGAGCAAATGACGTTTGTAAACTAATACTCAAACATAGGATAGTG
>CAYLSF010001150.1:0-2821 GCA_964385675.1 uncultured Saprospiraceae bacterium | reverse complement strand
TTCCTGTTCCTTCATGGACATCATTGGTATGAAGGCGTTTGAATAATAAAAAGATTTTTTCTTGAAATTCAAGGGCGATTCCGATTCCATTATCGTTGACGGTAAATTTCCAAAAACGTTGTCCCTCTGCACAAGATATGGTAATCAACGGAGAGACAGATGGACTGGTAAACTTTAGTGCATTAGCAATTAAGTTTTGAAATACTTGTTTAAGTTTAACCGAATCGGCATTAATTTGAGTTGGTATGTTGTTTAATACAATAGAAGCTTGTTTATCTTCAATTGAGCTATGTAATTCTGATTGTAATGTATTTAAAATTTGATTTGGATTGATACTAGAAACATTAAGTTTATTGGTGTTTGCCCTAGAGTAAGTAAGCAGTGCGTTGATGAATTCCTTCATATTTTTCGCCCCAGAAATGATAAATTCCATATATTCCATATCTGCTTCACTCATTTTATTAGCTAAACTTCTTTTTAAAAGCTGAGTGAAGCTAACAATAGTTCTTAGCGGTGATTGCAAATCATGGGAAGCGATGTAAGCAAAATTTTCTAACTGAAGGTTAGAATCAATATACTTTTTGAGTTGCTCATTTTTGCGATTTAAATCTGTAACTTGTTGTTGAATAATTTTTTCTTGCCGTTTCCTCTCAGTTACATCATTATAAATACGCATTAAAATACGTTGATTTTGAATGGGAATAATTTGAGTATAAACTTCTAAATCAAATACTTTTCCATCAGGATGCTGTATTTTCCAATCATGGAATATTTTTCCCTCTTTCATGAGTTTACTAGTCCATTTAATAAAATAATCGTTTAAAGGACTACCGTCAGGTGCTATATTCGGCGTTAGTTTCATAACGTCTTGAAAATCTGTGAACGTATTGTCGATGCCATTGAAAAAGTTGGTCATTACCGCATTTCTTGTGATTAATTCATCGGGTTGACTAGGATCATCTGATAATCGAACAATATCAATACCTTCAAATGAGTTTTCAATTAAACTACTATAAATAGCAGTTTGACGCTCCAACTTTTGTTGAGCATTATATTTATCCGTTATGTCACTTACAAAAAAGGAAACTAATTGTTCTTCTTCCGTAAAATTTAAGACTGCTGTGCCGTCTCCAATAAATATTTCACCATTTAATCGCTTACCTCTGAAAAGTTGATGGGTTTGTCCTGTTTTGATTAAGGAATCTCGATTTCTATCAAAAACATCCTGAAAACTTTCGCCGTCTAGCAGTCCAGCGTCAATAACATCACTAAAAGAGGCCTCAATCAGTTGCTTTTTATCCGTACAACCGAAAATTTGCATTGCTTTACTATTGCAATCCAATAATTTCATTTTGCCTACATCGTAAATAAAAATTCCTTGATGAGAATTTTCAAAAATATCTTGATAGCGTTTTTTACTTTTTTGAATGGCTTGTTCTTGTTCTTTGAACTCTGTTACATTCCGAGCAGTTTCTAAGCAACCAATAAACTCTCCATTTTCATTTTCTAATGAAGTATAATTGTTGAGTAAATATTGAACTTTTCCATTAATCTCGAAAGTGCCTTCTACGGAAAAAGATTCTCCATTAAATACTCTATTGTAATATAGTTCTTGCCATCTAGTTAATTGCTCTTTAGAAACAACATCTCTCAAATTGACACCTATATCAATATTAATATCGGCAATGGTTTTGAAATCATTTTTTGCTCGTTCATTACAAGCAATTATATTCAAATCTTTATCTATTGCATATAAGCTATTCGGTGTACTATTCAGAACAGCTTTAAGTGTAGCTTCACTTGTAGTTAATTTCTCTAGTATTTCAGCTTTTTCTGTGACATCATCAAAAATAATTAAATACGCTTCTTGATTATTTTGTTTATTTACAATTTGTTTGACGACTGCTTCTGTATGAAAGGTATGTCCTTCTTTGTGCTTCATTTTGAAGGTCAGTGGTTTAGGTCTTTTTGCATCAGTTAATTGCTTTAGATAATTTTTTAATGACTTTTTAAAATCATTGGCTATAAAGTCTAAAAAGTTTTGAGAAGGTAATTCCTCTATAGAACGGTAGCCACATATCGTTCTACTACTTGGAGAAGCATAAATAATATCATAATTTTTATCAAAAATAGCAATACCATTAGGTTGAAGTTCTACGAGATCTTTGTATCGAGATTGAGAACGTTCTAGTTTTTGCCGCACTTGAATCATTTGTGAAATATCCTTAATTACCACAATTCGGGTATTAGGAGTGAGTGGGTTTTGAATAACAGTAGCCTCAGACTCAAAAATTTCACCTGATAATCTTCTGTGTAAGATATTGACCCTTATTGGCTTATTATTTTGGATTAATAGTTTCTCTCGTTCCAAAATATGCTCAACTGTTTTTCTTCCATCATTTTGATATTTAGGAAATATTGCATTTGCTTCTATCTCATCAAGTCCTTTTGGTACATTAAACATAGTCTTAAATGCTTCATTAACTTTGATAATTTTTCTATTGGGTACATCAAAAACTGCGATACCGTCATAAGCATTTGTAAATAAATCTGAAAATTCTGAGTTCTTTTGATTTAATTGAAGTTCACCTTTGACCACTTGATTCAATATCTGTTTAAACATTTTAGAGAGTAGAAATATATCTAAGAATATAGAGCCTAACGAAACCGTAATGATTAAATAATTGATAAACTTATGAGTATCAAGAATGGTGACAGGCGGATAAAAGAACTCATATATTTGATTTGTTATACCTAAAAAAGCATAAATATAAAAGATATAAAAATTCTTTTTCGAGTTGAAAATATAGGTAAAACTAGC
>CAYLSF010001149.1:0-2826 GCA_964385675.1 uncultured Saprospiraceae bacterium | reverse complement strand
ACCCTATGGGGCGTTTTTACCCTCATGATGAAGCATATAATTTCCCTCATATTTTTGGAATAATTGAGAAACCACTTCATGTTGTTCCTCTATATAGTCATGAACTTCAGGCTTGTTCATGTATAATAAGTAAACTTTCTTCATGTATTTGACTATTTAATCATAACAAACGCTCAACATCCTCTCATTTATGATGCAATAGGGTCAGCTAAGTTACTAAAAAACATAAATTTATTTACATAACCTATACGTCATAATTTAGCTAAATCGTTAACAATCATACTATAATTATATACAAAAAAGTATAATGTTAAGTTGCGTTTTGGGGTAACATCATACAAATCAGTTAATTATAATTCAAAAATTTATCCAAATTGATATTTTTATCAATAATTGAGCATTCAACCCTTTTATAAAATCAAAAAGGCTAAAGAGTTCGTAAAATACCTCTTTAGCCTTCTATTTTAAAATAATTATTTTATATCCTAACGATTTTTCGGAATTGTATCATCCCGCTCAATCGGTTTAGGTCGAGGAGCTTCATCTTGACTATCATTAAATACCTTCTCTATTTGTTTCCAACGCCCGTCAGGCTTCAGTTCAAATCCTCGAATACTACCATCAGGTACATTCATCTGCCCTTGCCCTCTATAATTCCCAGGTACTGTGATTAAATTATCAAATAATATCAACTTATATTGAGAATCATAATTTAATCGGACAGTCGTCTCCGCACTATAATTTAAAATAAAACGACTTACAATTTGTGGTTCTCCTTCTGGTACAACTACTGGTCTTCTATCTGTCATACGATTTCCTGCATACTTAGGCTGCATTTTTTCCAAGCGTTTTTGCTCTTCTAATATATCGGGAGGAATCACGAATATAGGAGCACCAAACGTAGCAGTTTGACCAGAAATTTGTAAGATATCCATTACTTTTCGCTTATGGAAAAAGCTATTGGCATCGTAGCCAAATAATAGGTATTTACGTCCTTCAGGTGTATCAAATTGATGGATATTATAGTATAATGCTCCATACCAATTTCTATTATTCAAAACTTGATGTTTAGGGTTTTCTATTTTATACGATCTATCTACCAAAGGTATTAATTTCAATTCCTCTGTATTTAATTGAATCGCCCCATAATATCGGTAGTCATCTTTACCAACAAAAAGTTGCCAGGTAAAAATCCTAAAACTACTATCTTGAGGATATTGAATTGAAATTCTTTCAATTTGTGGAAAAGGATATTCAAAGGATTTTGGTGTTTTGAGTGCTTTCACCAATGTTTTAATTACAAATTTACAAGCGTTCATTCTCACTATCTCGCTAGTATCATGCAAAACGTGATTGGTCAATACATCAATAGTGTCTTCATACTGCTGTAAGGCTAATAATACGGATTCAGAAAAAGGCAAATCAGCATAAGAAAATTCAATTGTATCCTGAGAAGGAACACGAGTCGTATCTTGGGCAAATACTGCCATAGAAAACCCAAGCATGCCTAGCAATACACTACAATATTTTAGAATTGTCATGTCAGTTTAGTTTGTGTTGTTCAGAAATTGAAGAAATACAGTCCGCAGTAAACAGTTGACAGTTTGCAGGTCATTTTTCGTTTTGGATAATTAATTCTGTATAAATAATAGAAACTATCAGTTATGTTTTGAGCGAAATTTAGTAGAAGTATTGTGAATAGACCTTTTTTTAATGTGATGTAAGATTGGTTAACTCCCGATCACTATCGGGATGATATTTAAACAACGGAGATTAATTTTATTTTATTCTACGATAACTCACTAAAAATACACCAGCACATATCAAAATACTTGCAATTATCTTTTGAATGGTCAGTTCATCCTTACCAAATGAAATTGCAATAATAGCGGCTAATACGGGTTGTAAATAAATATAAGTACTCACCACAGTAGGCGACACAATTGGTAAAGCATAACCATTAAATAGATAAGTTAAAAATGTAACCCCTATCATAACATACAAAATTGCCCACCAAATTTCTGTAGGAATAGCTTGCCAATCCGTTGCTTGAAACTCCGTTATGCTAAAAGGTAAAACAAATAGTAAACCAAAAGTAAACACCCACTTAATAACCGTCATTGGATGATACTTTTTCATAAGTGGTGTAACAATCACTAAATAGATAGCGAAGGATGCTGCATTAATAAAAACCAATATATCTCCAATCCAGCCATCAGGGTTTAAACTGGTTTGTTGTCCATATAGAATCAAAAAGGTAGCTCCGAAAATTCCTAGTACAACGCCTACTACTTTAAAAAGCGTTAGTTTTTCATGGAGAAAGATAACAGAAACAATTAAAACAACTATTGGAACAACTAAACCAATTAAAGCTGCATTAATAGGAGTTGTTAAATTTAATCCTTTAAAGAAAAATAATTGGTTAATCGCTATTCCTGTAATGCTACATAGAATGATCAAAGGAAAATCTTTTCGCTCTACTTTTTCATGTGCGAACAAAGTACCAAATATCCAAAATAAGGTAATCCCTGATAAAACCCGCATCAAAATTAAAGCTTCAGGTGCCATATAAGTCGGCATGACCTCTTTAGCTATGGTAAAATTGCCAGCATAAAGTAAAGCCACCATAAATAGGGCTATATGTGCCAGTGTTGTGTTTTTTTTGTGTTGATGTGTTGTGGTGTTGAAGTGTTGACGCTTTTTAGGAGTATTATCTTCTGACATTACATATAAATATTTTGAGATGTATCAAATGCTAGTTTACACTTTAAAACACTTTGATTTTTATAAAAAACTGGAAATAGTATTTGTTAACATTAATTATCA
>CAYLSF010001148.1:0-2827 GCA_964385675.1 uncultured Saprospiraceae bacterium | reverse complement strand
GTTCAATTTATTTTTCTACCGTTACTAAAATAAAAACCCAAATATCAAAGTGCTTTGGCAACAATTGATATTTGGGCATATCCAAAATCTTACAATTCTATATAACTCAATAACCTAATAGTTATCAAGACAGTAAATTCTGTTTTGTCTATTGTTCTCAATATTCAAAATCCTGTATAATCCTGTAAATCCTATCTCTGTCTATTGCTCTCAATATTCAAAATCCTGTAAATCCTGTCTCTGTCTATTGCTCTCAATATTCAAAATCCTGTATAATCCTGTAAATCCTGTCTCTGTCTTAACGCTCCCCAATCTTACCGCCTCCAGCAACATGCTTTACGGTATTTCTACCCAACTGATACATGTGTACTTCATCAGGTCCATCTGCTAAACGAATTGTTCGAGCATTGATGTAATATCCTGCTAATGGTGTATCGCCACTCAAGCCCATTCCACCGTGTGCTTGCATTGCTCTATCTGTCACATTACAACACATTGTAGGCGCGACAATTTTTATCATAGCAATCAAATCCTTTGCCCCTTTGACACCAAATTTGTCAATTTTATCCGCAGCAGAAAGCGTCAATAAACGAGCTTGCTCAATTTCACATCTTGATTTTGCTACATCTTGACGAATACTGCTAAATTTCTCAATATTACGACCAAAAGCAACTCTATCTGCTACACGTCCACACATTAGTTCTAAGGCACGAGTAGCCTGTCCTATTAAACGCATACAGTGATGAATACGACCTGGACCTAAACGCCCTTGTGCTATTTCAAAACCTCTACCCTCTCCTAACAATAGATTACTAGCTGGTACCCTAACATCTTTCAAGTCTATCTCTGCGTGTCCAACAGGCGAGTCATACGTTCCAAAGACAGATAATGGACGCATCACATCTACACCAGGTGTATCTGCTGGTACGATAATCATACTTTGCTGTTGATGACGAGAAGCTGTGGGGTCTGTTTTACCCATTACGATATACACCTTACAATTTGGATGCATAGCACCTGATGACCACCATTTACGACCATTAATCACGTATTCATCACCATCTCTAACGATAGATGTTTCAATGTTCGTCGCATCAGAGGACGCTACTCTAGGTTCCGTCATCAAGAAAGCAGAACGAATTTCTCCATTCATTAGTGGTGTCAGCCACTTCTCTTGCTGCTCAGGTGTACCATATTTAGATAGCACTTCCATATTACCTGTATCTGGAGCAGAACAGTTAAATACCTCTGGCGACCACATCACTTTACCCATTTCTTGACACAATGGTGCATATTCCAAATTCGTCAAACCAGGGCTTAATTCACCATAATCTTCTGGTAAAAATAAGTTCCATAAGCCTTCTGCCTTTGCTTTCTCTTTCAAATCCTCCATCCCAGGATATATTTTCCAAGGATTGTTCAATACAAAATGCTCATAGTCTTTTTCAATTGGGTAAATATGCGCTTCCATAAAGGCTTTTACTCTAGCCTGTAAGTCTTTAGACTTCTGCGTAAATTCAAAATTCATTGGTTGTTTTTTATAGGTTTAAGGTTTAATCCCGTTATCCGGACTATACCTTAAACCTCATCAAAATTGTTCTAATAATTTGGTTTGTGCTTCTAAAGCTGTTTTAAATTCTGTTTTTAACCGAGCAACCAAGTCTGCTACAGGAATATTATCTTTAATCGTTGCTACGCCATGTCCTGCAGACCAAATCGTTTTCCATGCTTTGGCATCTTCACTTGGTTTTTTCTCGTAATTATCTACATTTAATTCTTTTCCAAAATCAACCTTTGCTTTCATACTCCACAACTCTTTCGTAATTCCCATAGCTTCTAAACTAGGACGCAAAAAATTAGCATTTACCCCTGAAACTGCCGCAGTATAAACAATATCTGCTGTTCCAGATGAAATAATCATATCTCGATATTCATCATCCGCCTCACTTTCAGTCGTGTTGATAAAGCGAGTCCCCAAATAAGCAAAATCTGCTCCCATTTGCATCGCTGACGCTACATCTCGCCCCGTACTCATACAACCCGACAACAAAATCATTCCATCAAAGAAGCTCTTAATCTCTGCTACGAATGGCATAGGATTCAGCGTACCTGCATGACCGCCTGCTCCCGCACAAACCAAAATCAATCCATCTACCCCTGCGGTCATCGCTTTTATTGCATGGCGTTTATTAATCACATCATGCACCACAATTCCTCCATAACTATGAATAGCTCCAACTACCTTTTTAGCTGCTCCTAAAGAAGTGATAATCATAGGGACTTCGTGTTTTACACACATCGCTAAATCGGCTTCCAATCTTGGGTTTGTCTTGTGAACAATTAAATTAACCCCATACGGTGCTGCTTTTTTACCCGTTTCTGCCTCCCATGCTGCCAGTTCCGTTTTTATTTGAATTAGCCATTGTTCAAAGCCCTCTGTTGTACGATGATTCAATGCTGGAAACGTTCCAACCACACCGTTTTTACAACATTCAATCACCAACCTTGGTCCTGAAATCAAAAACATAGGAGCTGCTATCACAGGAATAGACAACCTTCCTTCAAATATTTTATGTCGCATATTTTTTGAAAATCCCAAAACCCAAATATCAAATCCCAAAAATGTTATAATGATGTTTAAAAATTGAAATATGATAGTTGGATTTTTAATAAAGGTAGGAGAATATGTTAGGGTTGTAAATAAACTGGTTAAATATTGAATTTTTAGAAAATCTTATAAATTAAAAAGCTCAAAATTCAACTTGAAATTTGAGCTTTAACATCAAAATATAACCTATATTTTTTTGGAATTTGGAATTTGGAATTT
>CAYLSF010001147.1:0-2831 GCA_964385675.1 uncultured Saprospiraceae bacterium | reverse complement strand
TATTTTTATCGTATTATCCAAAAATTTATGCCTATTTTTTTATGCGATTGCCATACAGGAGAAGCCGTTAGCTACCATATCATTAAGCAATTATTTTTATACTTAAAAACGCAAGGTTTTGAACTCGTTAAAGATGATAATGTCATCTTTGAAGCTGTCTTAAAAGTAGAAGAATCAAATTTAGAAGCCATTATTACCACAGATTTAGGCTACAGCACTTTGGAAATTATTCTACCCCCTTTTGAGAATTTATTTACTGCCGATCGATGTTTTAAAACCTTAATAGACTATTTACTGCCTTTCATTAAAAAACACAATTGCCGCCTTTTGGGATATGGTGTACATCCTTTGACACCACCAAGCAGAAAATTATTAGCACCCCGACAACGTTACAGGGGCTTAGAAAAAATATGGAGAACCAATACTTTTGTGCCAAAATCAAGGGGAAATGATGCACATTTATTCACCGTTAGTGCGGGTCATCAATGTCATGTAGATGTATCAGAAACAGAAGCCATTAGAGTGACCAATATTTTAAATGCCTCATCGGGTTTACAAATCGCCTTACAAGCCAATTCTCCTATTTTTAAAGGTGTAGTGCTGAAAAACTATAAAGCGATTCGTGAAAAATTTTATGATTTTTTTTTCGACCAGACATTACAACGTCATGGGGTTGCTCCAAAATTTGAAACATTAAAAGATTATTTTCAACATATTGCAGGACAAGAACTTTACTTGGTGGTCAGAGATGAGGATATTTTGACAATATTTAATTATACTTTTGAGGAATACTTACAACAAGAAAAGGTCACAGCAACTCGAATGAATGGCGAAAAAATAGACATTATTCCGAGTATCAATGATATACATTATCATAACACATTATGTTATCTTAATGCTCGATTAGTACCAAAATATGGAACAATTGAGGTACGGATGCCTTGTCAACAACCTCCTAATGAAACGATGGTGACAGCAGCCTTAAATTTGGGAATCATCGAAAATTTGGAAGAAGCTGAAACGTTTATTGAGCAATATGATTGGAAAGTTTGGAAACATTTGAGATCCGAAGCAATACAATACGCTTTTAAAGCACGGCTACCAAACGGAAAACCTATTGTTCCTTTAATCGAAAATCTCCTTATTATTGCTCAAAAAGGTTTAATCAGAAGGAAAAAAAATGAAGAGCTATTTTTAAATCCACTCTTTGAACGCTTAAAAAATAAAGTAGCACCTGCCGATAAAGCCATCAAAATCTTCAAACAAAAAGGATTGAAAGGCTTGTTAGATACGATGAGTTTTAATGCCACTACTTTGTCCAACTCTTCTAATAAAAGTATTCAAACATCTATTTCAACATCTTTCAACGATTAGGAACAAATGACAAATTCTATACCTTCAATAACTTTAGAGCGTATTCCTGATGAAGTTTACGATGAAATCACTCAATATTTAGTTGATAAATACCATTTTTTAAATGGTAGTGAAAATGGTGGTCGGATGCGATTGGCTAACTATTTTGTTCGTATCAAAAAGCCATTGGTAGAAAAGTTTATTGACTTTATTCAAGAAATCGTTATAAAAACTCAGCATAACGCTTTTCCAAAAATGACTTTGCCCGAAGGATTTGAAAGTAGTGAAGGGAATTTAACAAAACATGAAAAGTTGGGTGGTTTTTCTTTTGGAAGTTTTGATATGGCTGTGACATCAACGACTTTACAAAGTATTGAATTTCAGGCAATTGCTACTTACCCTTTTACCGCTGCAAAGCTCAATACGTTACTCAAAAATAAACTGGATTTGGTAGATGCCTATGCTTTTGCAAATGATAAAAATACAACTTGGGAAGATTTCATAAATATCTATCAACGTATCATGGGAGGAGGAGATAAAAAACCTTTGGTGCTGACAGATAGAAATTTGAATCATCAAAAGACTAATTTTGAATTTTATGCTACACAAAAAGAATTGGGTTTGCCCGTAGATATTGTAGATATTGAAAGTATTTTTGAAGAGAATCAATCGCTTTTTTATAAAACAGCCACCAACAAAGTCCAAAAAATTGAGCGACTTTATAATCGAATTTTACCTAACGAGGCTATTTATGATGACAATTATCCGAATCATCCAAAATGGCAACTTCGATATGATAAAACGTACCGAGATCTAACGTTTATTAATCATCCTCAACGCCTTTTTGAAATTTCTAAACGCTTACTGCCCTATTTGGAACACCCTTTCAATCCCCCCGCATTGGAGTTACAACACTCCGCAGCACAATTTTTAAAAGGCAAACTATTATATTCTGATTATGTGTGGAAACATAAAGATGGTGCAGCCGGGTTTAGTTTATTTTTATTACCAACAGAAGCGATTTTGATGAAATTAATCGCTAATGAAACAATATCTAACTACATCGCACAGCGAAAAGTTAATTACCATATTTTTAAAACAGATGACGGTTTAGATAAAATTATAGAACTTCGATTTATGACTGCACACACAGCAAACACGCTCAATATCATTCCTATGGCAAGAATAGGACATGTTTTAAAAAATGCTAATAATTCGCTCTCGTATAAAATTCACTTTGGAGATAATAACAAACCAGGTTATGGCTTTGCACCTGTTTTGATTTTTGAATGATGAAGATTATATTTATATCCCATCATAAAAACCTTTTAAGGAATAGGAAATTGATAATATACTTTCTTAATAGTAATTCTTAACACATAAATGCTTGAAAAAAGAAGTGCATAGCTTCAATATGAATTTATTTTTTCGTCTCAATAACTACCTGAACAAAGGCAAATGAACAGGTTAACAGTATG
>CAYLSF010001146.1:0-2833 GCA_964385675.1 uncultured Saprospiraceae bacterium | reverse complement strand
CCTGCATTTGTCACGTCAATTCCTATAGTTGTCACAATACCAGTAGGAAGTGTTCGACTAAAACAAGTTGGATTCGCATTATCCAAACTCGTCCGAAACGAAACGGGACCAGCCCAAGGCGAAGTCGAGCTACCACAGTTGGTTCTAACCCACGCTTGATATTGAGTATTACTTGCTCCGCCTGTCCAAGTATAAGGTTTTGATGATGTATTGATAGTCGGTATTCCTGTTTGCGTTGTTCCAAGTGGTTGGATTTCAATGTCCCAAGTGCCACTATTCGGCGCATAAGTTGACCAATCAAACGTTGCACCTGTTGAAGTCACATTAGAAACAGTCGGTTGAATCGGACGAGGACAACTTGTTAAATTAATTTCAAAATATCTTAGGCTATTTGAACCGATATCGTGATTGACGATTTTGAGCCTCCACACACCATTTGGGTCTTCACCGTCGAATGCTGAAAAACTATTTTCAGGGTTATAATTTCCAATAAACGGCGGTTGCCCTGTTGTAATATTGGCGCTTGCCCAATCGGCAAGATAAGTGACTTGATTTGGGCAATCATTCGGATTACCGTAGTTAGCATAAGCACTACCATTTTTGTCTGACAAGGTGATTTCTGTGCCTGATGGTGATATTAAGGAAATATTAAGTAGATTCGCCGAACCATGTTGAATGATGAGTCCTATTCCGTCAATAAATACATCTGTTCCGAGTGTTGTACCGACACTTGATACGGTTCGGGTTACATTTGTAGTACTAAGGATTGGAAGTCCGACATTGACACAATTAGAGTTTATCGCAGCAGTTGACCAACCCGAAGTCGAGCCACCACAATTCGTTCTAACCCACACTTGATATTCTACGCCCATTGTTCCACCTGTCCAAGTGTATGGTTTTGAAGTCGTATTGGTAATGGTCGGTATCCCTGTTTGTGGTGTTCCGACAGGTTGTATTTCAATGTCCCAATTTGTACCAAAATTATTAGGTTTCACCCAATCAATTGTCATACTTGTTGCCGTGACATTAGATAGCGTAGGCGTATATACACGAGGACAAGTCGCAAAGTTTATCTTGACATATCGTAAAATACCATCGGTATTATCGGCATTATTAACTTTAAGCTGCCAAGTACCGTTTGGATTTTCACCATTAAAATCATTTAAATTACCATGCGGTTGATGATTTCCAATAAATGGTGCTAAACCTACTCCAATATTCGTACTTGCCCAATATGCAAAATTTGTTACTTCATTCGGACAATTATTGGGGTTGCCCATGTTATCCAGATTATTCGCATAATTTGCTGCTATCAAACTCACCTGTGTACCTGACGGCGAGATAAGCCAAACATTGAGGTGATGACCTCTACCATCTTCAATCACCGTTTCAATTCCATCAATAAACACATCAGTACCAAGCGTAGTACCGCCCGCATTTATCACCTCAATAGGCATTTGTATGGTAGTAGAATGAGCAATTGAGCGATTGAAACAAATTGGATTCGTATTATTAACCTTTGTCCAAAAAGTAGTAACTTTTGACCAACCCGAAGTCGATCCACCGCAGTTCGTTCTGACCCATACTTGATATTCTACGCCCATTGTTCCGCCCGTCCAAGTGTATGGTTTTGAAGTCGTATTGGTAATAGTTGGTATACCTGTTTGTGCTGTTCCCACAGGTTGTATTTCGATGTCCCAATTTGTTCCAAAATTGTTAAACGTCGTCCAATCAATTATACCGCCCGAACCAGTCGAATTTATGGTAACCTCCGACACACGAGGGCAAGTCGCAAAGTTTATTTTGACATATCGTAAAATACCAACAGTATTATCCGTATTATGAATTTTAATCTGCCAAGTACCGTTTGGATTTTCACCATTAAAATCATTTAAATCACCTTGAGGTTTATAGTCACCAATATACGGTGCTGCACCTGCTGCAATACTCGTCTTTGCCCAATGTGCAAAATTTGTCACTTCATTCGGGCAGTTGTTGGGATTCCCTATGTTATTCTGATTATTAATGGCTGTTGTCGCTTTCAAACTTACCTGCGTACCTGACGGTGAGATGAGCCAAATATTAATGTGAGCTCCTCGACCGTCTTCAATCACCGTTTCAATTCCATCAATAAATACATCAGTACCAAGCGTAGTACCGCCTGTATTTATTACCTCAATCGGCATTTGTATAGTAGTGTAATTAGCGATTGACCGATTGAAACAAGTCGGATTCGCATTATCTACTGTTGTCCAAAACGAAACGGGGCCAAGCCAAGTCGAAGTCGAACCACCGCAGTTTGCTCTGACCCACACTTGATATTCTGTAGCCGCCGTTCCGCCTGTCCAAGTATAAGGTTTTGATGAAGTAGTAATGGTCGGTGTTCCTGTTTGTGATGTTCCCGCAGGTTGAATTTCGATGTCCCAAGCTGTAGCTATTCCATTCTCTGTCCAACTAATTACCGCCCCATTGGCAGTGTGATTTGATAAATTAAGGCTTGTTGGAGTTATACAGGCATTTGCCGTTTGTAGAAAACTAAACAGTAGTAATCCAAAAAGTAATGCGACTTGCTTGTAGTTTCCCTGACTACTCATTTTGTTTTTTATCAATAGTTGTGTCATTTTAATAAACCTTTAGTTTAAAGAATGCCACAAAGCTGAATAAAAACATATTTTAAAAAGTTCATATATGTAAAGTTTTGGTTCAATTATGTCCATAACACTAAAAAGGTTCATTCACGTTACATCAACGTAACATGAGTGAACCTTTTTTTTAAAGTCTGGATATACGAAAATCGAAGTTCGAGTGCTTTGCTTTCCTTAGATTGTAGTCA
>CAYLSF010001145.1:0-2834 GCA_964385675.1 uncultured Saprospiraceae bacterium | reverse complement strand
ATTTATTCATCTTAGATTTGATATTCTTTATATCGTTAGTTTCATAAATATTTATGGATTCACCTTTTAAGTTAATCCACTCTTTTTGAAAAATAAGTCGTTCTATTTGATTACCATTTTTATTAACTATGGATAGTTCAAAATTAGATTGATTGGTAGGTTTTTGATTCTTTAATATATAGATATCTGTCTCAACAGTAGCATCCTTGAAAATAAAATATGAGTAATGTATAAATTTGAAAAACTGAAAATTATTTAGAACAAACTTTCTGATATTCTTCCCATAAATTGAAGATAACCATGTATTAGGCATAATATAACCAACATAACCACTAAATTTCACCCATTTACAGGATTGCTCTGTAAAAAGTAGATAAGTGTCTAGTTGATAACTTTGATTAAAAAATTTATTCTTGTAATACTCGACTTCTGTTTTTGTCAATTTTGCTCCATAAGGCGGATTCCCAATCACCACATCAAATCCTCCTTTATATTCCAATTGTAAGCCCGTCGCCATATCGACCGTAAAAGTCTTAATGATGTCCTCTAGTGCCGTTACTTTAGGGAGTTGGTGTTTGATGCGATTATTTTGTATATATCGAATGGCATTCACAATATATGGGTCATTGTAGGCATATCCAATTCGATTAGACGGAGTAGCAAGTTCCCAAACATCCAAGTTGGCATAAAAGAACTTTTGCGACCAGAGGTGATTTTGAGTTTTACCCCGTTTTCTCTCCTCCTCCAAGGGGGCTAGCCCCCTTGAAATCGTTCGTCCGATTGCCACATTAAACCTACGACTACTATTAGATTTCAGATTACGCACAATGTCTGTCAGTTCATCAGGTTCACAGACCAATACCAAATGCACATGATCCGTACAAACATTATAGGCTAGGCAAGTGATATTATAATGTTGAATAATATCTGCAAATATAGAAGTCAATAAAATTTCTTGCTCCGTATTCAACTCAACAGGGTCGCCCTTTTGGACATTATACTTAATCATTCGGGCAGAAGTACGAGAGTTATGTGTTGTAAACACAACATGAAACGCTTGTTTATCAATTGGTTGGAAAACCTGTGGAAATTCTTGATGCCAGTTAAACGCCTTATCTCCTGCTACGGTAGGATCATCTATTAGCGAGTTACCACACTTAATATTATTGTTAAGCGTATTGAGTTTTCTATTCGGTTTTGCAGACCGCAACCATAGGGAAAGTTTAGCAATTTCTACACTTTCCTCATTAATATCCACACCATAGAGGTTATTTTCAATAATCGCATTTTCGATATTTGGAAAAGGAATACTACCGCCTAATAATTTGGTTTGTAGTTCATCTATGTATTGGTGTTCCTGTATTAGATATTCTAAGGCTTGATTCAAAAATGCACCACTACCACAAGCTGGGTCGCAGATCGTAATGGTTAATAACCATTGTCGATAAATATCTAACCTTTCTGTCAATTGCTTTAAAATAGCTTTTTTACGACCTTTACGACCTTTATTATAATCCGCTTCTTTGATACCTAATTCCGTTTTCTTATCGCTACACAATTGACCGACTGTATTTTCTACAATGTATTTGGTAATGTATTTAGGGGTATAAAATACACCATCCTTTTTACGTTTAGTTTTGCTTTTGTCAATAGTTTGCCCTTTGAGTTGAGCGGTGATATTGTCCATTTCCGTTAAGGAATGTTCAAAAATGTGTCCTAAAATATTAACGTCAACCTCACTTTTAAAATCATAATTACTCAATTTTTGGGCATTGATATAAAGAACTAAATCATTGATTTTAATATTATCCAATACTTCATCGGGTGTAAATAACCCTCCATTATAAGCGAATATATTATATTTTTTACCTTGATAGCCCGTATTCATATACCCAAAATACTTTTTGAATCTATTGTACAAAGGCGTGTAGGCATCTAATTCGTCTCTTAGCTGTAGCCATTGATCCACAATGGAACGAATAGAATTCGGAGGTAATAAGCCTCCATCTTCTGCAAAAAAAATAAATAAAAACCGGTCTAATAACTTTTGGGTCTTCTTAAAGAGTAGCAACTTATCAAAGTCGGGGTTTAGTTGTACAATACTATCAAACAAGGCTTGTTTAAAAGTCGAATAATCTTTGTATAGTTGTTTTGTGATATTCTCCTCTTCTAATAGGGAACTATCCTTTATTTGCTTCGGTAAGCCTTTAAAAAGACAATCTTTAGATAGACATAAATACAAAATTTTAAACTGTTCAAAATCCAATGTAAAAAGATTAAATTCTTCAAAATCGACGGCATTATCAATGTAGAATCGTAGCTTTTCAAAATTGGAGGTAATCACATAGATAGCATCAGGTTGATTATTTTTATAACCAAACGCTTGACTTTCTACTTTACTCAAGTCGGTTGTATTCGTACCTTTCAACTCAATTACGCCAACAGCTTTATTATCTTGTAATATTGCTCCGTCTGCTTTTTTGGAGTCCTTAACGTTTTTGTATTCGGTAGTTAGGTTGTAGTTTGGTTGAGGGTTGAGCGTATAGCCTAAGACCTTTACAAACAACTCATTTAAAAAAGTAGCTTGGAATTGTTCCTCTTTACTTGCCCTTATATTTTCTTGTATCATCGAATTTTTGAAATAGGCTTTAAACACTTGATACTGATTCATCATCGTGTTGTGATTCAACGTCTTTAGATGTTTCTTTAGGACTGAATTTTGGAAAAGTGCCATGGTGTTTATTTTTTAATATTGATAACAAGGGGGTAAGCCCCATTGAATAGAGACTTTTATGATTTTTAAAAAATTAAGAAAGAACCTTGAAATATAAATG
>CAYLSF010001144.1:0-2835 GCA_964385675.1 uncultured Saprospiraceae bacterium | reverse complement strand
AGCCCCCGGGTAACTTTTGGTCAGGGATGGCTGAAAAAATCTATCATTGAAATTATTTTTGATTTTCCAATTATTATCTGAACTATAGAAGATATTAATGCCAGCAGAATCAAGAGGTAAGGTTATATGTCTATATTTTTCTATGTTGAATGCAACAGATTGATAGAGGTTTTGATAAAATTGATGATTCATATTGAATTATTTTCAGACGACTTATTCTGGTTCTAAATGATTTCATTTGGTCGTTTAGCTAAAGAGCACCAAAAGAGAATAAAATCATATGTTTAAAATTTTCTTTATTACGATATCCACGAGCCGCTCGTTTGATAAATTGAATTTTGTTATTCATCCCTTCAAGTCTTCCATTGGTAACATGTGATTCTACAAAGTTGATGATACCGTCAAAGTGCCGTTCAATGGAACGACATAATTTAGACATTTTAAATAACATTTTAGTGCGGTCTCCCCAATAACAAAGAAAAGCGGCAGCAGCAGTACAGTTAGGTTGTACCCAAAGTTGGTCTAATTCTTTGATGTGGAACTCCAGTAGTTCTTTATCTATCTTTTTAGAACGCCAAAGTGATTTGAAATAACGATTAATCAAACGCACTACATGAAAGCGGTCAAATGTTTGTCGTGCGGTCGGAAAATGCTTAGTGCCTCCACTAATAAAAGCGGGAGACATATCTAAAGAGAATTCTTTTACCATTTTTTGGTTTTTACCTAAAACCTTGAGTTTTATAGCATATTTTTCTAACACGTCAGAATGCCTACCCCCCGATAACTATCGCAGGGCTAATCAGTTTTAAAAAAATATTATGTTTATGAAAAAAATATCATATTATGAGTTTATTTGAAATGTTTGGACAAGTTAAAGATACTCGCAAATCAATAGGTTTACGTCATCAGTTACAAGAATTTTTGACAAGTCTCTATCAGAAGAACTCAAAAAAAACCAGTATTTATTTTGATAATAATACTTCAGTAGGTTATCCAAGTACTAATATTTTAAGTGCAAATATTATTCAATATTCTACTCATAGTATAAACAAAGATGGAGTGGTCTATTTTGTATTACAGGATAAAAATGGAAAATTCATTACTTTTACCAAAGATGATTTATATCAATATTCCTCGTTAAAATGTGAGTTGTTACTGTTCAATAGCTGTTCTTCGGACAAAGGAAAATTTGTTGAGGGCGAGGGGATTATTTCTATTACTAGACCCGCACTCTACAATGGTATTCCTAATATTATTGTAAGTATGGATGATATTCCTGATCGGTCTTCTGCTAAATTATTAGACATTTTTCATCAAAATGTTGTAAAAAGAATAAGTTATTGTACATCTCTTAGCAATGCGAAAAGGGAAATGATTAAGCAAAACATAAAACCTTACAGATGAGCAAAGCATATTTTTATAGGTTCTAATTAATTATTTATGGATTTCTTGAACCAACATGTAAACCCAATGTATCAATTGGAGTTTGCTTTATGCTCATTTCAGGACTGTATAACTTCATAAATAATATAGACTAGCTTTAACGATTATATCAAGAGGAGTCTAAGCTCCTCTTGATATAATTGTTAGTTACTTAGACTTATACACCTTTCCATTCTTCATCACAAAATGCACATCCATTAAGGTTTTAATATTATCAATTGGATTTTCACCGACTGCAATAATATCTGCTAATTTACCTGCTTCAATAGACCCTAGTTTATCATCAATTCTCAATAATTTTGCACCTTCCATCGTAGCAGATTGAATCGCTTCCATGGCGGGCATTCCTGCCTCAGTCATATATTGAAATTCTAGTGCATTTTTACCATGTTGAAATACACCAGCATCTGTTCCAAAAGCGATATTTACCCCTCTTTCATAAGCTTTTTTAAACGTACCTTGTATCTGTGGACCGATAAATTTAGCTTTAGGTTCTACTAATTTTGGATAGAAATTGGGGATTTTAGCGGAATCCGCCACAGCTCTTCCTGCGGTGATTGTAGGGACATAATATGTACCCATTTTTTTCATTAAGTCCATGGTTTCTTCGCTCATCATCGTGCCATGTTCTATAGAGGTGATTCCTGCTTTAACTGCTCGTTGCATGCCTTCGTCTCCGTGCGCATGAGCCGCTACCGTGATATTGAAATCCTTTGCTGTTTGTACAATTGCTTCTATTTCTTCTGTCGTAAACTGTGGTCTAAAACCATCTCTTGCAACACTTAATACACCTCCTGTTGCTGTGATTTTTATCAAATCTGCTCCATCTTTGACTTGCTGACGTACTGCTTTGCGACATTCATCAGCTCCATCAGCTACACCAGATTCTGGACCAGGAAAATCAAAAATACCACGTTTAGCACCATTGGTTCTATCACCATGCCCACCTGTAATGGCAATAGATTTAGCTACTGTATAGATGCGAGGACCATCTACGAAGCCTTGATTAATGGCATTTCTTAAAGATACATTTACTCCTGAACCTCCTAAATCCCGAACCGTTGTAAAACCAGCCATAAGGGTTAAATCTGCAAATCGTAAGGCACGATAAGCAACATCCGTATCATTTAATCTAAAGCGATCTAAGTAAGTGGTTTTCGTATATTCACTTTCGATATGTACATGCATATCCATTAAACCCGGTAAAACGGTTTTATCTTTTAAGTCAACGGTTTTAGATGTCTTATCTTTAGGTTGAATATAGCCTTTTTCGACAGCTTCAATTTTATTTTTAACAACAATAATGGTCATTTCTTTCTGTACCTCATTGCTTTTTCCATCAATCAATTGTCCACAGTGAATATAAGTGGTTTGTGCAGATAAGGATAAGCC
>CAYLSF010001143.1:0-2838 GCA_964385675.1 uncultured Saprospiraceae bacterium | reverse complement strand
AAGCAATTTTAACAACATTTAAATCACTAAATTCATAGTCAAAAGTCAAAAAAATAATACATGCGAATAGTCTTCATGGGAACACCTGAATTTGCGGTTCCTTCTTTAGATATTTTAATAAAAAATGATTTTAATGTAGTCGGCGTTATCACAGCAACAGATAAATGGGGCGGAAGGGGTAACAAAAAATTATTAGAATCTGCGGTTAAAAAATATGCTGTTGCTCATAATATTCCTGTACTACAACCCAAAAACTTAAAAAGTAAACGATTCCTTGCAGAATTAGATGATTTAAAAGCAGACTTACAAGTTGTTGTAGCTTTCCGAATGTTGCCTGTAGTTGTTTGGGATATGCCCTCTTTAGGTACGGTCAATTTACATGGTTCTTTACTCCCCAAATATAGAGGGGCTGCTCCTATCAATTGGGCAGTCATCAAAGGGGAAGCAGAAACAGGGTTGACTACTTTCCAATTAAAACACGAAATAGATACAGGGGATATTCTATACAGAGCTAAACTGCCAATTGGCGAAAATGAAACTGCGGGAGAATTACATGATAGAATGATGGTCGCAGGTAGTAAATTGATGCTCAAAACAGTGCGAGCGATAGAGGATGGAGAAGCGATGGCACAGCCACAAGATGGTACATTAGTCACTAAAGCCCCTAAAATCTTTCATGATACTTGTCAAGTTGATTTTGATAAACCTACTTTAGAAGTACATAACTTCATTCGTGGACTAAGCCCCTACCCTACGGCTTGGACTACATTAGAAGGTAAAAAATTCAAACTATTCCGCACAGAAAAGGATATGACACCGCCAACACATACGCCTGGTACTTTTGTATCGGATAATAAACACTACTTAAAAGTCGCCACTAAAAACGGGTACGTCAAACTACTAGAAGTACAACTTCAAGGGCGTAAACGTATGAAAGTCAAAGACTTTTTAAACGGCTATAAATTTTAACGTAACTCAACAAACCTTATAGGTTTTGGAAACCTATAAGGTTTAATAACCAATAAAACCAATGCAAACCTACAACAACTGGCAATTTAAAGTTGATAACCATATTGCTACAATGACCATCAATCGTCCGAAGGCATTGAATAGCCTGAGTACTGATACTTTGATGGAACTCAAAGCCATTTCAGAACACATTCAAGCCAATGATGATATTTGGGCAGTTATTGTAGAAGGTACTGGAGAACATTTTTGTGCTGGAGCAGATGTTAAAAGTTTTCAAAAATTATTTACTTCTTCCAAGGAAGTATTCCAAGAAAATTTAAGAGCAGGTCAACTCTGTTTAGATGCCTTTGAAGCGGTTCATAAACCCAAAATTGCTAAAATTCAAGGCTATTGTATTGGGGCAGGCTTACTTTTAGCAGCGATGTGTGATTTTAGAATTTCGACCAATACTGCTAGTTTTAGTTTACCTGAAATCAAAAGAGGGATTGCGGTCATTATGGGAACAGCTCGAATCACTAAATTGATCGGCATAGCAAATACCAAAGAAATTGCCTTATTAGGAGAAAATTTTGGAGTCGAAGAAGCTACTTATTATGGCTTATTGAATCCAAAATATATCGTATCTACTGATAAATTAGAAGAAACAACCCTTCAATTTGCTGATAAATTTAGATACCTACCGCCCCGTACCGTTCAAATTGCCAATCAAATTATTGATGAAGGACTGGCTATGGATAATAGAGGTGGACAAGAACTAGAAATTGAGTTACAAAGTAATTTATTGGGTTCGCCTGACTGGATGGAAGCTTTAATGAGTTTCTTTCAAAAGCGTCTGCCTAAGTATATTGGGAGATAGAGAATCAGCAATAAGCAGTGAGCGGTTAACCATAATTTTGTAATTAATTCAAATTATCACTTTGCTACAATAATCTCAAATTAATCAACATTGTATCCATTAAAATAATTTCATATATTATTGTTTCGTTAGTGAATTATACTATTTCAATCGTGAATGTAGTACAATTCTTGAATTCACTCTACTAGAGCTGATTAGCTACGTTCATATTGATGGTTACTTTTTTACAAAGGTTTCCATTAATAATTACTTCACTAGTCAAACCAATATTTTTTATTAAAACAATAACAATATGAGAAATCATTCAAAATTACCACTACTCTTATGCTGCCTAGGTTTATTATTTGCTATACCAACGCTTCAAGCACAAGAACGAAGTCAGAGAGCAACAGCTAGAATTTGTCAAAAATGCTGTGATTGTGCCGATTTAAAAAAAGGATCTGAGGCTTATGCAGAAGCAGGGTGTGCAGATATAGAAGAAGTTTGTAATGAAATTTATAAAAGTGGTACAGGGCCTGTAGTCGTAGGAGGTTCTAGAAATGAATTTGCAGGCTCGGGTGATTGTACGTGTAATCAAAGTTCAATGATTGTTGTAGGAGAACCAACAAGTGTTTTAGCTACAATTCGAGGACCTCAACGTCCTATGCCTTTAAAAGTATTAGTAGAAGTGTATGATAGTAAAGGACAAAAAGTTTTTACTGGAGGAGAACGTAATTTTAATGCTGTCATTATGCAAAAAGGAAGTAAATTAAAAAATGTAAAAACGAACGCTTTAAAACTTCGTCCTAAACAACGTGCTCTAGTGCAAGTTCCTATAAGGTTAAAACCTGGTATAAGAGCAGGTAATGGACGAGTTAAAATTATCTTTTTCATCGAAAACCCTAAGACGAAGCAACGTAAAGTACTCAAGGAAAAGATTGAGAAAATTAAAATAAGCACTCGTGCTAGAAGTAGGAAATAACTAAAATCGTATTCAATTAAGTGATTAAAAAAGGTATTAACAATTATTGTTA
>CAYLSF010001142.1:0-2840 GCA_964385675.1 uncultured Saprospiraceae bacterium | reverse complement strand
ATATGATATTTCAATTCACTTTTTCACATCCCGATAGCTATCGGAACAAAATTATTACTCAACGTTATGTCTATTCTTACAGCAAAAAATCAAAAGGTTAATTTACAACCTGCTGCTTTGATTGAAGAAACCATTCGAAAAGGTCAAGGTAAGTTAAGTAGTAGCGGTGCATTAGTCATTAATACTGGTAAATTTACAGGACGTTCGCCCAAAGATCGTTTTATTGTAAAAGACAGCATTACGGCGGATACTGTAGATTGGAATAATATCAATATGCCAATTGATACGAAGCATTATGAAGCATTGTATGATAAAATCATGAACTATGCCTCTACACAATCAGAAATCTATGTGCGTGATGCGTATGCTTGTGCTAATCCAAATTACCGACTTAACGTTAGGGTTTACACAGAGTTCCCTTGGCAAAATTTATTTGCCTACAATATGTTTTTGCGTCCAACTAAGAAGGATTTAGCCAACTTTGAACCTGATTGGAAAGTGTATGCTTTTCCATCTGTAAAAGCTATTGCAGAATTGCATGGTACACGTCAAGATAATTTTTCGATAATCAACTTTACTACTAAGACAATTATAATTGGTGGAACAGCTTACACTGGTGAAATTAAGAAGGGAATCTTTTCTGCTTTAAACTTTATCTTACCAACAGAAAAAGGTGTATTACCTATGCACTGTTCTGCAAATGTAGGTTCTACAGCGGATACGGCTTTATTTTTTGGATTATCGGGTACGGGGAAAACAACATTATCGAACGATCCTGAGCGTCGCCTAATTGGGGATGATGAGCATGGCTGGTCAAAAGAAAGTGTATTCAATTTTGAAGGAGGTTGTTATGCAAAAACGATTAACTTATCTGCCACAAAAGAACCACAAATTTATAAAGCGATTCGCTTTGGAGCGATGTTGGAAAATATTGGTTTTCAGGAAGATGGTTGTACCCCTAATTATGAGGATACTTCTATCACACAAAATACGCGTGTAAGTTATCCAATTTACCATATTGATAATATCATGTACAATTCAAGAGGAGATTTACCTCAGAATATCTTTTTCTTGACCTGTGATGCTTTTGGTGTATTGCCTCCTATCTCAAAATTGACGACCGACCAAGCGATGTATCATTTTATCAGTGGTTATACGGCGAAGATTGCGGGTACAGAAGAAGGTGTAGTAGAGCCAGAAGCAACATTCTCTGCTTGTTTTGGAGCACCATTTTTACCGTTGCATCCAACAACTTATGCGGACTTGTTGGGACAAAAAATTGAAGTAGGAAGTCGTAGAGGAGATGGTAAAATAAATGTTTGGTTAGTGAATACAGGTTGGACAGGTGGTTCTTATGGCGAAGGTTCTCGTATTGAATTATCTTTCACTAGAGCGATGATTAAGGCAGCTTTAAATGGACAGCTAAACGATGTGGAATATCGTCAGCATCCAATTTTTAAATTATTCATTCCAAAGTCTTGTCCTGATGTACCAAATGCGATCTTAAATCCGAGAGATACTTGGAGAAATGAAGATGAATATGATGTAGTAGCAGAAAAATTGGCTAAATTATTTAAAGATAATTTCCAAAAATATGCCGATAAAGCTAGTGAGGCGATTGTGAAAGCAGGACCTATTGTTTTTGAACCTTTAGCGGTTTAGGAGGAAGAAACCACAATTACTCCTATAAAATCAGATAAATCCTATTTAGAAAAAGATTTACATCCCTTTTTAGCACATTTTAGCTTTTATACTTTACAATGCTATACCAAAACCATTAATCATTCAAAATCAAGTAAGAAAAGCTTTGGTGAATGGGTTCATCCCGATATGGTTGGATGTGTTTTCCCAATTGATGAATGGGACAATGAAGTTTTGGAGTTAAGTTCAACTATTGGTAATACTTCAGTAAAACTAATTTCCTTTGAATTAAAAAAAGAAATCAATCTCTCTACTTTAAGAGAGAAATTTTTCCAAACTGTATCAAATTCATCTTGGGCTAATGAAAGTTATCTTGTTGCAGCAGAAATATCTGAAAATCAAGACTTCCTAACTGAATTAAGTCGTTTATCTGGTTCTTTTGGCATTGGTGTCATTCAATTAGACATAGCAGATCCGAATTCTAGCAAAGTACTTTTACCAGCCAAAACTAGAGATAATTTGGATTGGGATACAATCAATAAGCTAACAGTGATGAACAAGGATTTCAAACAATTCATCAAAAGAATAAGAATTGATTTAAAAAGTAATGAAATCCGAAAAGAGAAATACGATAAAATTTTAGACGAGTCAAAACTCATTGATTCGATTAAATAAAGATTAGCATATATTTCGGCAAATTATTGGCTAAAATATATGCTAATCCATATTGTAACCCTTTATTGCAAAGCCACTTCCTGCTTCAAATTACGCTCCGTAGTTTGTTCATATACCTTATCATAATCTGTTCTTAATGTTCCCATCCATCTATCCCAAATCAAAAAGTATAGACCATAGTTACCATGAAATTTATCGTGATGCTGATTATGGGCAACAGAAGTATTGATGTATTTTCCAATCCAAGTTTTATGGAAGTTTTTAGGATATAACTCAAACCCAAGGTGTCCATAAACATTATAAATGATTTGGAATAAGAAAAACCAACCGATTGCAGGGCCATGAATTGGAATCGCAAAAGCTAAGATAGGAATAATCATCGCTTCCAGCGTTGCTTCCAACGGATGAAAAGCATAGGCTGTCCAAGGGGATGGATTATGTGATTTATGATGAACAAGGTGTACATACTTAAACAACTTCGGTTGGTGCATCATGCGGTGCATCCAATAAAAATAAGTATCGTG
>CAYLSF010001141.1:0-2848 GCA_964385675.1 uncultured Saprospiraceae bacterium | reverse complement strand
AATGATGATAATTTTTCATTAACAAAACAACAATTATTTATGAGATTAAAACAAACTTTAGGAATTGCCTTCCTACTGATTTTTAGTAGTTTTCAACTAGCAGCACAAACTACTATCACGGGTACGGTAAAGGATGTAAATGAAGAACCACTTATTTTTGCTACGGTAAGTGAGGAAGGAACAAGCAATGGTGTTTCTACGGATTATGAGGGAAATTTCTCGCTCGAAGTATCGGGTTTACCTGTGAAGTTACAAGTGAGTTATGCAGGGTATCGCTCTCAAACGATTAGTGTAGAAACGGCTAGTCCGATTACTGTAGTCTTAGAAGAAGGATTAGATTTAAATGAGGTCGTCGTTGTAGGTACAAGGGGTAAAGCTAGAACATTATTAACCTCTCCTGTGCCTGTTGACAATATCAATGCTGCGGAGTTGGTACGTAGTGGTCAAAATACATTAGACCAAATGATTAACTACAAAGTACCTTCTTACAACTCTTCTAACCAAACGATTTCAGATGCTACTGCACACTTTGATCCATCTGAATTAAGAAACTTAGGGCCTTCTCGTACTTTAGTTTTGGTCAATGGAAAGCGTAAAAATCAAAGTGCTTTAGTGTATGTAAACGATACACCAGGTAAAGGAGAAGTTGGTACAGATATGAAAAGTATCCCAACTTCTGCGATTGAGCGTGTTGAGGTATTGAGAGACGGAGCGAGTGTAATTTATGGTTCGGATGCGATTGCGGGTGTTGTAAATATTATCTTGAAAGAAGATACAAGAGGTTCCATTAATATCGGAACAGGTATCACGACAGAAGGGGATGGATTTACTTACAACGCTGACATTAATCAAGGTTTTAAAGTAGGAAATGGTACATTAAACTTAACAGGTAGTTTTTATCATCAAGACTATACTGATAGAGCAGGAGAGCCTGGTGGTGATGGTCTATTTGGTGTTATTTTTGGCGATGATGATATTTTAAACGGTAATACACCTTGGCAACAAGCTAATCCTGACTTAGGAATGATTGTAGGTCAACCAGAGTATGATAAATATAGCGTTGCTGCTAATTTTGATAATCCTTATGGAGATGGAAAAGGTAACTTCTATGTTTTTGGAGGATATACTAAGCGTATTGGTACTTCTTTCGCTTTATATCGTGCACCATATTGGATTACAGATGACTTTGGTTTATTGACACCTGCAGGTCAAGATTACGAAGGTTTCCAACCTACTTTTGAAACAGACATCAATGATTATACTTTCACAATTGGTAATGAGTATGACTTCAATGGATGGAAGACAGACCTTAGTTTAACGGCTGGAGGAAATGATGTAGCTTATACTATTGGAAATTCTATTAACCCTGCTTTAGGAGCAAATAGTCCAACGGAATTTAATGCTGGAGCATACGACTTTAGTCATATTTTAGGAAACTTGGATGTATCAAAAGAAGTATCTGACGGTATTACAGTGTCTTTTGGTACAGAGGTTCGTCAAGAAACTTTTGTAGTTACAGCAGGACAAGAAGAGTCTTATGTAGATGGTGGAGTTCAATCTTTCCCTGGTTTACAGCCTAGCAATGAATTAGATGAAAACAGAACAAATGCAGGGGTATATTTAGGGGTTGACTATGATGTAAGCGAGACGTTCTTATTCGGAGGTGCGGTTCGTTATGAAAACTACTCTGACTTTGGGGATAACTTCACTTGGAAAGTACAAGCTAGACAATTATTTAGTGATAATAAAGGGGTGATTAGAGGTTCGGTCAGTACAGGATTTAGAGCACCTTCTTTACATCAGGTATATTTAAGTAATGTTCAGACTTTAGTTTCTGGCGGTACGGTATCAAATCAAGGTACATTTAATAATGTAAGTGACGTTATTCGTGGATTGGGCGTACCTGCATTGGATGCAGAAACGTCTTTGAATATTTCTCTTGGTTTAACCTATAAATTAAGCGATAATTTAACAGCTAGTTTGGATTATTATAATGTAGCTTTAGATGATAGAGTTTTATTTACAGGTGAAGTTGGTTTTGATGGCGATGATAATACCACAAATACGGTAGAACAAATCTTAATTGATAATAGTGTAACTAGTATCAAATTCTTCGTAAATGCTTTGGACACTCGTACACAAGGTGTTGACTTTGTATTGAATTACGACAATATCGGTGTAGGAACGGCTACTTTAGGAGCTGTTTTAGCAGTTAATTATAACTCTACTGAAATCGATGGTTCTATTGACGCACCAGGTACTTTAGGCGTAGAAGGATATGATATTTTTAACCGTAAAGAGCAATCAAGAGTGACTACAGCTCGTCCAAATTTCAAAACTACACTAGGGCTTAACTTGAAAGCAGGTGACTTTAGAGCTATTTTGAATAATACCTATTTTGGTGAAGTAACATGGCAACATGCTACTGATGTTAGTTTAGATCAAACCTTTGGAGGGAAAGTAGTTACGGACTTAATTTTATCCTATCGTGTAAGCGAAAGATATAATGTAAGTTTAACAGCTAATAACTTATTCAATGTATATCCTGACGAAATTGAGCCAGGAAGTGATTTTGTAACTGATTTAGGCGGTCGTTTCCGTTATCCATGGGAAGTAAATCAATTTGGATTTAATGGTACGATTGTTAAATTGGGTGTGAATATTCAGTTGTAAAATTTAACAATTGTACCGATGGCTATCGGTATTCGACTTTCGGCAATTGAATATTTGAAAAAAGACTCAGGTACTCTTGAAGTGTCTGAGTCTTTTGACTTTTAGATTAAATATTTTATGATTATTTTTAAATGTTACTTATAGTCTTTGTCTTATAGTCAACACATTGTCATAT
>CAYLSF010001140.1:1501-2851 GCA_964385675.1 uncultured Saprospiraceae bacterium | reverse complement strand
GTAATTCCACATTTAATTACACAAGAGTTAATTTCTTTGAATGATATTAGTTATACCTCTTCTACACCTCATCCCGAAATTTCTATTGTCGCAGGCAGACCACTAGCATTAGTACGTTTAAAAATCGACATCCAAAAAAATACCCAACTCCCATATAGCCTTCGCACGAATGATATGACCGTCGATAATAAAAACCCTGTTATAGTTACACACAACACCAGAAATTTAGAACACATCGATACTCTAATAAAACTAGGTCATCAACAACGCCTTCAAGATGGATTGATTGGCTATTGGAGAAATAATACAGAATATAATGAAACATACTACACTCAACCTGATGTAAAGATTTCCCATAATGAATATTTTTACACACCGATAGACAAAGAACAAATAAAAACGTATAGTGACTATATTATCCCTGGAAGTGAGTCAGATTCTAGGATAGAAATAGTAAAAACATATAATAACAAAGCTGAACATATTAACTTACTCATAGAACCACACTCTAAGCTTCATATCATTAGTGGTGCATTTCCAACAAAATCTTTACAGCTACTACCAGTATGGTACTATGATGCGTTACGTCGTATAGAAGTGAGCATTCTAAATGCGCCTATCATCACTCCTGCTGCTGGTGCGTATAAAATTCATATACCAATTATGAAAGACGCAGCGATAGAATGGAACTGGAATTACTACAGAAGAGAAACGCTCCATAGACTCCACGAAACACTCACCATACAACTGCAAGATATTCAATCAGGACTAGAGGAACGTAAGCTAACTCATGTGTTTAGTGCCGATGAGGTTTGGCAAAAGCTCATTGAAGAGAAATGGTTTCAGCTTCTAAATATCTACCTTGTCAAGGACAAAACATCTTGGGAAAACGAATCATTAAAATGTTTAAAAACACCAGAATACAATAAAGATTTTAAATCCATATTATCACGATACAATCCTATTTTCCTAGGCAAAGAACTGACCAAAGAACAGCTCTACCAAGATTTTAATGTGTATAATCTACAAAGCCTAGCTAAAAAAATTGATTCGATTTGGAACGAAATGATAAGCCCTAACACGGTTTGGCTTTGCAAACTCCAAAAAGCAGCTGTTATGCCTAAGAAGCCACCGATTCCTACTTCTTCAGACAACTCGGACAAAAAATGGGTAAAACATCACGATGATTTATTATGGATTATCCAACAAAAAGAAAAGGGTATCGAACCAACGATAAAGCATACAACGCTTGAAAAGCAAGTGATAAAAGAAGGTTGGCTCACCTTGAAGCCAGATATTACTCAATAACGGACTTATAAATTCTAATTGTAAAATATTCAATTAAAACAA
>CAYLSF010001140.1:0-1470 GCA_964385675.1 uncultured Saprospiraceae bacterium | reverse complement strand
ACTATTATGGTCTCTACAATCAATCCTAATACTTCTCCCTGTGATGACTCTGTTAGTTTAATTAGTAGCAACATTAAACTATCCATGTTATCACCCACTTCCACAAGTAATACTATTTATTATCAACAGCATCCCAATGATAATACTATTGGTGTTGTTCCATTACTAACACTCGAAATTGAATTTATATCGAGTCCAGAGAAACCACCCAAGTATCTTTGCCAATTTAGAACGGGTAGTGATTTTTCTACTGAATACTCCATTTTGATTTATCCAAAAGTGACCAAGACTTTTAAATTGGCTGGAAATCCAAGCACAGATTTTCAGTCCATGAACCCAAATTGGGATATTTCATGTGATACAAGTAGTGATGCACTATATTTCAAGGTTAAAGATTCCACATCCAGCATTCCAATAATTGATAATACTATCAAAATAGAAATCAAAAATTTTTGTTTTAAAGTACAAGGACAAAACACACTAATTTCTGCATTTGGTGCTAGATTAAATTTTAAAAGTAGTTCAAGTGATATACCATCAGATATCGAAAAAATAACCTTCAAATATGGTACTCCCATAAAGAAAAACATAGCATTACGTACACTGACTAGTAATCAATCCATCCTTAATTCAGGAGTCGCCAATAACTTATCATTGTATCTTATCAATGCCTCTAATGCTCCTCTTATTTTAGCTAAAAATACAACTATCACCTTATACTATTTTGATAGTTCAAGCAACCTCTTATCTATCACAGATAAAACACAATCAGGGAATATCACATTATCCGAAGTTGCCAACTGTGAAGGTGCTTGGACAGCAGGCTATCAAAAGAATCCTTTAAGTAATATACCTACTACACCTACATCTTTTGATGATGGACAAAAATTCTGTTTCAACCTAGAAAGTGACCTTACCATTACAGCTAGTGGTGGTTTTCTAAGTTTTGATTTAGCCAATATCTGTACGAAATTACCACAAAAAACAGCCGCCTTTTTTATTGAATTTTCAAATAATCCAGCATTCAAAGACACCATTTTTAGTTTTCCTATTCGACTTAATCTAATGAGCATTGATGACCAATACAATGCTTTAACTATAGTCAATGCAAATACTAATAAATCCATGATGATAAATAGTCATGCGATTCTATTCAAAACAGGAGATTATGTCAATATCGAAATGAGCAGTGGAGAACAAGGTGGATACTTTAAACTTTCTGAACAAGGACAATCTAGTCTAGAGTTGTCTAACCAAACTACAAACTATAATGCAGGACAACTCTCCATCAGCAACAATACAGGAAATAAAATCTTATTAACCGCAGATAATAATGCAGGGAAACTATTGATGTATCAGAATCATGTAAAGTTGATAGACATGGGTAGTGGCATTGACAATCAGGGAAAAATCACCTTAGGGAATCAAGCTACTGATATCACTACTCAAGTTGCTTTAAAATCCGAAAAT
>CAYLSF010001139.1:0-2854 GCA_964385675.1 uncultured Saprospiraceae bacterium | reverse complement strand
CGACAATGGTGGGTTGGGGTTTTGATTATCTTAATGGTCTTAGTATTTGCCTATTTTGTATTGGCAAAAGGGTATGTATAAACAAGTAATGGCGTTGGAATAAATATTCCAACGCCATTCTTCAGTCATATAATTCTCTACCTTCGCTTTCCTAATATTCGATTTTGGGATTTGGTACTTGAGAATTGGGATTTGCTCCCGATAGCTATCGGGATTGCCGCTACGCTACCGCAGCCTTCTCCGCCACCATATGATATGGAAAAGAGAAGTAAAAACAACTACCCTCCCCTACCTCTGATTCTACCCAAATATTACCGCCATATTGTTGTACGATTTTTTTACAAATTGCTAGACCAATTCCTGTTCCCTCGTATTCATTTTTACCATGTAGGCGTTGGAAGATTTCGAATACTTTATCTTTATATTCCATATCAATTCCGATTCCGTTGTCCTTTACAGAAAAGACATATCGGTCGATTGTTCTTTCTACTGCTACAATTACAATTGGCTTAGCTTTATCGCTGTACTTTACAGCATTACTAATCAAATTTTGAAGCAATTGAGTGATATGTGTATGACTTGCTTTTACGCTAGGTAATAATCCGATACGGACATACGCATTTTTCTCTGTAATTTGTTGCCTTAATGCATTTTGGATGGACTCCCCTACTCTATTCATATCTACCCATTCTAATGCTTCATCGTCATTTCCTAATTTTGAATAGCTCAACACTTCATTCAACAAAGAATACATTCTAGAGACACCATCCGTAATAAAAGTCATAAACTCAATGGCATCCCCATCCATTTTTTTACCATATCGTCTTTTTAAAAGACTCGCATACGAGCCGATATTCCTTAGTGGTTCTTTTAAATCATGAGAAGCAATGAAGGCAAAGCGTTGTAATTCTTCGTTTGACTGTTGTAGTTTTTCGTTTTGAATTTTAATCTGCGTATTCTTCTGTAAGAGTAATCGATTTGTTTGGCGTTGTACTTCATTGGCTTTTACCAATTGCCCATTCTGATTCTCTATCTGATCATTTTTCTTTTCTAATAATTGATTATTCTCCATTTGCACCTTATAGCGACTGTACAGTAACCACATAATAATCAAACACACCAAAATACCAATTCCAAAGATATAGCGATTCATATTCATGATTCGTACATCTTTTTCTATCAATGCTTTATCTCGTTGAGAAATTTCATAACTCCGTTTAATGCTAGCCATTTGTGCTGTAGTTGTCGCATTGACTAAGGAATCTTTCAGAACAATAAACTTTTTGAGGTAATGATTCGCTTCATTAAATTCATTTCGAGCTTCATGAATATTTGCCATTGATTTATAGGCTTCTAATATTCTTGGCTTTGCTCCAATTGTTTCAGCTATTTCTAATGCTTTAGTACCGTATTCTAAACTTTTACGCTTGTCGTCTAAATTCATATAGACCTCCCCTATCATACGTAAGTTGGTCAATTGCCCCCACTGATCGCCTAATTCTTCTTGTATTGTTAAAGACTTAATTAAATAATTTAAGGCTTTACCGTATTGTTGTATGGCAAAATAATCTGAACCGACATTAGAAGTAGCATACGCAATACCTACCGTATAATCCATCTGTTCTGCCATTTCTAAAGAGCGAACATTGTAGTCTATTGATTTTTGATATTCTCCTAAGCGATGATACGCACTACCAATTCCTCCCAAACAAGAATAAATGAATCGTTGGTGATTCATTTTTTGAGCCGCTTTCAATGCTTTTCTATAATTCTCTAAAGCTAAATCGTAATGCTCTTGGTAGAAAAATACCGTACCGATTTCATATAACGCCACCACAATTCCAGCAGAATCTTGAATCGATTCGCTCAATTCCAAAGAACGATATTGATACTCAAAAGCCAATTCATTATTTCCTAAAGCTACATAGGTTTTTGACATACTATGATATACTGCTGCTTTATCTTTGATAGGTTGTTCATCAGCTATCTTTAGTGCGTCATTAAAATAATTAATGGCTTTAGTATATGCTTGATTTCTATGTTGGTAACGTCCTAGTAGTACATTACATTTAAAGGCTAGGGTATCTTCGTCCTGAAGTTTAGCCTTTTTTAAGCCTTCTTTCAAATACACAAATGCATTTTGATTATCCATTCCATTAAAGTAAGATCGTCCAATTTCGTAATATAATTGAGCTTCTGCTTGTGGAGGATATTCTGCTTCTTGTAAGACCTGCAACAAGCTATCAGGAGTTGCAGAGAGACTATAAATACTAAATAACAAGAGGAGCTTTGATAAGTAAATTTTTATACCATTCATATTATATTTCATTCGCATTGTACATTTTTAGCTAGGGAGGAGTCTTTGATCAAAAAGTACAACATATCTGTTTTCCATAGCAATATTGAATCACTCATAAAACAATGTTGCCCTATACATTTAAACATGCAAGGACAACACTGTTTATCCCCTTTAGATTCCAGGTGCACTTAAGCCCCGTATTGGAGGAGGAGTACCTCCACCACTAGGCAAATTAACAGGTGGATTTTTTCTGAAACCACCCTTTACCTGATCAGCCGCTTTGATATCAAGTATCTTGCTGGCATTCGTTAATGCATAGTTTTTAAGCATCATGACGGGTAAATTTAAAAAATGTAAAAATATGCTTCAATGGAAGAAGAGCTAGTGCGACTAGTCCGAAATGACTGACCGTTTTAATTCTATAAAGCTTTGTATTACAGTGTTTAAAACCATCACTTATTTAAGACTTCGACCTCTAGGCTTTTAAAGCTCCACAGTTCGCCCCGTTTTAAAAGCTTTATCAGCAGCTAATACAATTCTAAGACTATTTACAGC
>CAYLSF010001138.1:0-2855 GCA_964385675.1 uncultured Saprospiraceae bacterium | reverse complement strand
ATTTTTGAACTGTTCCTAAAACACTAATATACCTTTAATTCAAAATTATTTTAAGTAATAGTGATTTGTTTTGATAAAAATAATCAACTTATGCTTTATATCATACTATCGTACCGATTTTGTTTTCACATCTAAGGCATCTCTCAGTCCATTCCCTACTAGGTTGAATGCCAATACCATAAGCATAATCGCCAAACCAGGCAGCAGTGCAGGAAGGATATTACTCGTAATTAAATAACCATATCCATCTTTGAGCATATTTCCCCAAGAAGGTTGTGGAGGTTGAATCCCAAAACCTAAATAACTTAACCCAGCTTCAATCAAAATAGCCGTAGCAAAGTTAGTAGCAGCTACTACCATCACAGGACCCAGTATATTCGGTAAAATATGTTTAAATATGATTCGTAAATCAGAATATCCCATACTCTTAGCCGCTTCTACAAATTGAATCGACTTTAACGACATTACTTGCCCCCTCACAATTCTGGCTACATCAACCCACATCGTTAAACCCACAGCTAAAAATATTTGCCAAAATCCTCGACCTAGAGCAATGACTAATGCAAAGACTAGTAATAAGGTAGGAATAGCCCAAACGGTATTGATTAATAACATTAGAAAGTCATCAATTCGTCCACCAAAGTAACCAGCTATAGCACCTAGAAAGACACCAATAGTTAAAGAAATGACAACTGCGATTAATCCTACCGTCAAAGAAATACGAACACCAATCAATAATCGACTTAACATATCTCTACCAAAATGATCAGTTCCGAGTAGATAAGTTTTTTGACGGATGAGTTCATTGGTTATTGTAGCTTGTAATATTTCTCTTGAAGTCGTGATTTCTTGCTCCTGAGCATCTGTAAATATAATTTGCTTACCTTTTGATTCAATAGTGGTTGATTGTGCCGATAATGGATAAACGACATCTGCTAAATGCATTTCTACTGTTTTGGGAGCATCTTCTTCACCTTGATATATTTTATAAATAATGGAATCCCCCTTAAATTGGTACGCCGTTATTGGTATTATGCGATAAGGGTTTTCAACACCATAAAGCATTTTATAAAGGACAAATGCTGATTCAAAATTCCTATTTTTTCTAGCTCTTAAAATTTTTGTAGAAAATCCTAATCCTTTATCTCTTATTTCACTGATTTGATCATTGGCATATGGGGTGCTATCGGGTGTAATCCAATAACCTAAAATAGCAACCAAAATAGATATAACAATCCAAGCTACTCCCCATAAGGCAGGTTTATTTCTTTTGAATCGTTGCCAAATTCGCTGATTTGGTGTATGTATTGTATTTTGGTTTGACAAATTTTATGCTTATTGAATGATAATAAGAAACATCTATTTGTAAAGATAATAAATCACTTGTAACTATAAAGAGGGGGGGGAATATAAAAGGGATTCAACCATTATTTTAGGCTGAATCCCTCGTATTCTAAGTTATAACTAAGTCTTTGATAATATTACAGTTTTGGTTGAATTTGATAATGTGCGATATATCGAGTTTTAAACCAATATCCTAATCCCATTTGTTCGGTTGTGTGACCCGAATAAACAAATTCATACAAACAACCTTTAAATTCAAATTCAAATGCATCTCCTTTTTCCAGTTCAAATTGATTCACATTAGATTTATCACCGTCATTTAAGACTAATCTGAAGGAAGCCTTATGAGCCATTTTATCCAAATCTTGTAATACCACTTTTACATCACCATCATAATATAATCTATAGTATGGCTTACTTTTATTAAAGCTCATCCAAAGATTAGATTTCATTCTTAATCCACAAGTGATTGGATTTTTAGCCTCAGTTACTGTTTCCTCCATTTCGTCATTGTAACGGACTAATAATCGACCTGTACTACCTTTTACATAAGTAGAAGCACTACTAAGTACGGCTTTAGGAGCTTCAATAATGTTTCTTGCTTCTTGTTCTACGGCTACTTCTACATCGTCTAAATCAGGCTGTTGTCCACCATCATTATTCGTATTCATATAAATCCAAGTGGTCATACCTATAATAGTTACGCTCCACACCATGAACATCATGAGTACAATGATGTTTTTCTTTGCATTTCTCGTAAGTGATGGTAGCACTCGCTCAATGATAGATGTAAATAAGAAATAGAACACTACCAATGAAATACCTGCTATACCTGCAACAGAACCGGCTACCTCAAAAAGATTTACGGTATTCATAGTTTTTAAGTTTTTGTGAGTTTGTTAAAAATTAGATACACATTTGATTATTATCTTCAATATGTACCGTATAAATACAGCTATTCTCGGTTTAGAGAATTTAATATTTATTAGCTCTTATTTATCATTACAATCCATTATTTGCGTAGCATATTTTCAAAAAATGGATGTATTTAATTTACAAACCATTACAAATATTAAAAAAGCTAAACCGAGAACAGCTGGTATAAATAGTTAAAGTTTAGAAAAAAGTGTTTGTATAATATTTTAGTTATGGTGTCAAAAGGCTTATCATGGAGGGCAATGCTTATGTGTTTGTTTGTATTAAGCATATAGCCATAAACTATGCCAACTACAACTTAATCAACTACTTATGATGTTTGATTAGTTCAACGTTAACATAGATTAACACATTTTAAAGTCTAGATTGAGTAATGATTTTGCCACCAAAAATTGGTGAAAGATAAACGGATGTCACATTTTGTTTAATAAAATAATAGATTAAAATATGAAAGGAACGGATTATCTAATTTTATAGATCAATTTTAATTGGGTTTAAAAGGATTACTATTAAATTGATTCAAATTTAGAACTTTTTCCATCGCTATAATTTAATTTTAAATTAAAACCAAACAC
>CAYLSF010001137.1:0-2858 GCA_964385675.1 uncultured Saprospiraceae bacterium | reverse complement strand
TGTCTAAACTTTTTTTCATACTATATAATATTTTTTTTCATAACTATGATTAGTATGGATATTAATTAGAATTTATGAGGGAATCTATAGTGATTACCGTAGTCGGAGTATTTAGTTATAATTTTCCCTTAGCAGACTTTCTAAATTCAGTAGGAGATAGATTAATATGTTTCCGAAAACATCTTGCAAAGTAAGCAGAATCCTCAAACCCCAATTGTGATGCAACTTGCCGTACGGTAAATTCCGAAAAAGTTAAAAGTCGTTTTGCCTCTAACATTGTTCGTTCTTGTATCGCATTAGTTAAATTTTTATTCGTCTTCTCTTGTACGATTCTATTTAAGTGTCTAGGGGATATATGTAAGGCCTTAGCATAATCGCTAGCCGTCCATTTTTGATCATATTTTTGTTCTAATAAAATTTTAAATTGTTTATAAACAGATCCTTGATTTTGCACTTTGGGAGCATGAGGAAAATATCGTTTTATTTCAAGTAACAATAAAAAGAGTAGGGACTGTAAGGCTTTTTCAGATTTATACTTGTGATTATATTCCGTTTCTAATAATTCAAAATACGTATAAATTTGTTGGTGAAATTTAATAATCAAATCAATTTGCTGATTCTGTATATTTACTAAATAATCTAAATCTACCAAAAAATGATCATCTGGCTGCCCTATTTTAAAACACTCATCTGTAAACAATAAAATATATCCCTTAGTCATCTTATTAATCTTCCAATGATGTAGTTGATTTGGGGCAGATAATAATAGTGTATTTGTTCTTAGTGTATATGTTTTTTGTTCAATTTGATAATCCGTATAACCGTTCTTAACTAAATACAAAGTATAAAAATTTGTCTTAAAAGGCTGTAGTAGTTCTTTATCAAAGTTAAATTGCTCGAATTGCTGGATATAAAAATGTGTGGTCTTCTTATTCTGTTGTTGCTGTGGTATAAAATCATCAATGGAATATGTTTTAAACATGACGCTTTATCAATTTTATCTTCAATTATAACTTACGGTCTAAGTGAATATCAATAATATCTATGACATTTTAAAATTCAATAGTAATTATTTCACTACTTTTAGCCCTTCATTTTATCATAACTAAGTGAGCAATATAATTAGTATATTTTTGATCACTCAAAGTCATTTAAGTATTGACTTGACTTTCAGATATTAAAGCTCTAATTATAAAATTCTTATTACCATACTTTCATTTTTTAGTACAATTCTATTTCCTCACCATTCCTTAGAGTTTACTCTTTTCTACTTTATTACACATCAGTAAGTATAGTATAGAATTTGCCACGATTGATTAAACTTGCATTCGTTGTATGATTACACCAATACAAAGTAAAGCACTTTGGCATATTTCGCCAACGAAAACCATATTAAAAGATAATCCTATAACACAAAACAACAATATCAATAGTGTTTGGATTCAATCTCAATATTCTTTAGTCAGTATTGGTACAGAAGTACTTGTAGCTAACGGAAATGTTCCGAATACCCTTCAACAATCTATGCAAGTGCCGTATATGGAAGGTCATTTTGAATTTCCTATCAAATATGGGTACTCCCTAGTAGGCAAGGTTATTTCTGCACATGCTTCTTTACAAAATCAATCTATCCATTTATTACATCCTCATCAAAATCAATGTTGGGTCAATGCTACAGATTGTAGTGTAATCCCAAATGGGATTCCCTTAAAACGGGCAACCTTAGCTTCAAATATGGAAACGGCTCTAAATGCGGTTTGGGATGCTAAAGTTTCAATTGGTGATAAAACATTGGTTGTAGGTTTTGGATTAATCGGCTCATTGGTCGCTCGCTTGTTAACTCAAATTGCAGGGGTAGATTGTTATATTTTTGATATTTGTCCTTCAAAACAAGCATTAGCTCAAAAACTAGGTTTCCAAATCTGGAATCAAAAAATCACTGATTTTGATGTCGCTTTTAATACAAGTAGTTCAAGTAGTGGCTTACAGACTTGTATTGATGTTGTGGGCTTTGAAGGAAAAATTATTGAATTAAGTTGGTATGGCACAAAAGCTATTCAAATTAACTTAGGCGGGAGTTTTCATCAGCAACGCAAACAGATTATTAGCTCTCAAGTCTCTAATTTACCAATGGATAGACGAGGTCGCTGGGATTATAAACGCAGAAAACAAACCGTTTTTAAATTATTGCAAAATCCAATATTCGACCAACATATTACCCATACCGTTTCTTTCGAGAAATTGCCTAATATATTTAAACAACTAAAAAATAAAACGCTGCAACCTCTTGGGTTATGCGTGAAATATTAGCCAGATTCGACTTTTGGAATTTGGAATTTGGAATTTGGAATTTAAAAATTGATACATGTTTACAGTAAGAATCAGAGAGCATATTATGATTGCTCATTCTTTGAAAAGTGAAGCCTTTGGCCCTGCTCAAAATTTACATGGAGCAACCTATATAGTTGATGCTGAATTTATAGCAGCACAATTGGATAAAAATAATATCGTGATTGATATTGATATTGCAACTAAAGTATTGCAAAAGGCTTTAAAACCCTTGAAATATCAAAACTTGGATGATTTACCACAATTTGAAGGTAAATTAACAACGACTGAATTTTTAGCACATCATATTCATCAAACTATTGGTGAATTAGTGAAAGATAGTTTTTCTGGTCGCTTAAAAGTTACCTTAGGGGAATCGCATGTAGCTTGGGCATCTTATGAAGGAGATATTTAATTGAGAATTGAGAATTGTAAGTTACACTATCAAAAAGTTTGAAAACTAGTTTTCAAACTTTTTGGAATTTGGAATTTGGAATTTGGAATTTGGAATTTGGAATTTGGAATTTGGA
>CAYLSF010001136.1:0-2858 GCA_964385675.1 uncultured Saprospiraceae bacterium | reverse complement strand
AAAACTTATTGTAAGGTTTGACAATCAATTACAATTAATATTCGATTGTCAAAAGTCAATTGTCGATTGTCGCCAAATAAAAGATCATGAAAAACTTAGCACTACATTGGAAAATATTAATCGGTATGGCACTCGGTGTCTTAGCTGGTGTGATTGCCGTACAATTTGATGGAGGGGTAGAATTTGTAAAAGATTGGATAAAGCCGTTTGGTAAAATCTTTATCAATTCATTGAAGTTGATTGCTGTTCCGTTAATTGTTGCATCCTTAATTAAAGGAATTTCGGACTTAGAAGATATTTCTAAACTCTCTAAAATGGGCGGACGTACCATTGGGATTTATCTAGTAACAACGGTCTTTGCGGTTTTAGTAGGACTTACTGCGGTTAATGTAATTCAACCGGGAGGATTAATTCAAGAAGAAACCAGAGAACAACTTGCTCAACAATATGCAGGCGATGCACAATCCAAAATAGCAGCCGCACAAGCCAACAAGGATGCCGGCCCACTTCAAGCCTTAGTCGATATTGTGCCGAGTAATATTTTTGGAGCGGCTACGGATAATGGCAATATGCTTCAAGTTATCTTTTTTGTCATCTTCTTTGGAATTGGTCTGATTTTGATACCTAAAGAAAAGGCGAGACCTGTAAAAGAGTTTTTCGATGGACTCAATGAAGTCATTTTAAAGTTAATTGACCTCATTATGTTAGTCGCACCCTATGGCGTGTTTGGATTGTTAGCCGCCTTAGTAGCAGAGTCTCCATCCGTTGATATTTTATATGCCTTATTAGGCTATAGTGCTACGCTTCTTTTATCCTTGGCTATCCTAATTTTTGGATTTTATCCATTCTTAGTCACTCGTTTTACAGGTCGTTCTTATGGTGCTTTTTTTAGAGGAATTTCCCCCGCTCAATTATTGGCATTTTCTACGAGTTCAAGTGCTGCAACGCTTCCTGTAACCATGGAACGCACAGAAGAACATTTAGGCGTAGATAAAGAAGTTACCAGTTTTGTATTACCCATTGGTGCAACCATCAATATGGATGGAACCAGTGCGTATCAAGCCGTAGCAGCGGTATTTATCGCACAAGCCTTTGGAATGGACTTATCTATTTCCGCTCAATTAGGAATTATTGTAACGGCTACTTTGGCTTCCATCGGTTCTGCTGCTGTCCCGAGTGCAGGTATGGTGATGTTGGTTATTGTATTGGGTCAAGCAGGTATTCCAGAAGCAGGATTAGCTTTAATTTTTGCAGTCGATCGTCCATTAGATATGTGTAGAACAGTCGTTAACGTAACAGGTGATGCTACAGTAGCGATGTTAGTCGGAAAGTCTGTTGGAAAGTTAGGTGATCCTAAGGTAAAAAATTGGGATGACCACTACGAGAATTGAGAATTAAAAATTGAGAGTTGAAAATGATAATTTTATTTTAAAAGAGGTTGGCATTTTGTCAACCTCTTTTTGGAATTTGGAATTTGGTGCTTGGCATTTTAAAATATGATTTTACAAGTCTTTGAACATCAACGCATCACGATAGCGTCGCATCCAAACCTAACTAAAGGGCATTTGGAAGCGATGGCTCGATTTAATGAGCAGCACGGTCATGCGTATTTTACGATGATTCATAAAGGCGTTAAGTTTAATCATCATGTAGGCGTGTTACAAGTTGGGAATTTGACCATTGAAATCTTACCGAAAGCCGATAAATCAAAAACGGTCAATGTGCAGCAATGGCAAATGGTTTTGATAGAAATGCTTAAAGTTTGCCAACTGATAAGGGTAGAATCGCTTTCCAATGCAAAACTCCGAATGCACCGAAATTTCATTTTGGATTTATATTTTGAAATCTATTTGAATGAATTAGAAACGCTATTGCGGGAAGGATTAATTAAGAAATACAGAATCGTTACTAATAACCAAACTAAATTTCAAGGCAGACTTTTATTGGCTCAACATTTACAACATAACCTCACGAACCAAACTAAATTTTACACTCAACATAATGTCTATGATTATAATCATTTGATAAATCAAATCTTATATCAAGCTTTATTGGTTATCAAGAAATTAGTCACCCATCCATTACTAAGTAGTCGAGTCAATCGGTTGTTGTCCTATTTTCCTAAAATTCAACCTCGTTCTATTTCTCAAAAAGATTTTCAACAATTACAATTGGATAGAAAGTCGCATCGTTATCAAACGGCTTTAGATATTGCTCGTTTGATACTCATGAATTATAGCCCAGATATTCGGTCAGGCGAACATGATTTATTGGCGTTGTTATTTGATATGAATGTCTTGTTTGAGAATTATGTGTTTCGACAACTCAAAAAGTTGGAAAGAACTGAGGATATTGAAGTGATAGGTCAGCCGAGTCGCAAGTTTTGGAATCGCCGGAATATTCGACCTGATATTGTTCTATTTTACGAAGGCGATTATTATGTGATTGATACCAAATGGAAGGTCTTAAAAAAGCGAACGCCCGATGATAATGATTTGAAGCAAATGTATGTATATAATCGCTTCTTTAGGGCTCAAAAAAGTTTACTAGTTTACCCTAAAGTAGAAGATTTTCATCAACCTTTAGAGGGCATTTTCCATGAAGCCACCATTCCTTATCAACAATGTAATTTATTCTTTTCTAAAATTATTGAGTCTAAGCCCTTTCCTCAATTAAATCGAAATATAGGGATTGATATATTGAATTATTTGAGGTTTGGTAATAAAATGTTAAATTAGAATTCTGTGTTCTTTGTGTCTTCTCTGTTCTCCCGATAACTATCAGGACTGTGTCCCAAAATACTAAATATCCACAGTGTAAGAATCTCGTTCCTCTTTCACTCTACCCAGTTCATTTCC
>CAYLSF010001135.1:0-2860 GCA_964385675.1 uncultured Saprospiraceae bacterium | reverse complement strand
CCCGATCATCAAATCTCATCCCAATCGCAATCAATACATCACATTCATTGGTTTTTAGATTTGGACCATAATTACCATGCATGCCCAACATACCAACTCGCAAAGGATGATCTGCAGGAATTGCGGGTAAACCATGAATCGTACACCCCACAGGGATTCCTGTTTTTTCTATAAACTCTAAAAACGTTTCCCTTGCATCTGCTATCAAAATTCCATGCCCTGCTAAAATCATTGGCTTCTTAGCAGCATTGATTAAGTCTGCAGCAGCTTGTATGTCTGTTTGTGATGCTTTCGGACAGGGATGATAACTTCTAATGCGAGGTTGGTGCGGATAACCTGTCCACTCAAATTCCTCAAACTGTGCGTCCTTACAAATATCAATCACTACGGGTCCTGGTCGTCCTGTATTTGCGACATAAAATGCCTTTGCAAATGCAGCAGGAATGTCTTTTGCTTTCGTGATTTGTACATTCCATTTGGTTACAGACATGGTACAACCTACTACATCGGTTTCTTGAAAGGCATCAGACCCTAATACTGCACTCGGCACTTGTCCTGTAATACACACCATCGGAGAAGAATCCATCATGGCATCAGCCAATCCTGTAATTAAATTCGTTGCTCCAGGTCCAGAAGTAGCAATACAAACTCCCGTTCTACGCGTTACTCTAGAGTAGCCTTCAGCAGCATGAGTTGCCCCTTGCTCATGCCTTGTTAAAAAGTGCTGAATTTGATCTCTATATCCATATAATTTATCATACACAGGCATAATTGCCCCACCTGGATACCCAAAAATATAATCTACTCCCTCTTCCAAAAGGCAACGCATCACTGCTTCTGCCCCTGAGATGGTTTCATGTTTGGGAAACAAAGGTTCTCCCTTTGTTTTTGTTTTCTTTAAAGTGCGTACTTGAAACTCTTGCATAACATCCTTTTTTTAAGAAGTCAACATAGAGAAATCAGTTAAAACTAACATCGCTAATAATGTCTTCCTTTAAATTGCATGTGAATTGAAATATATAATTGATTTAAGTAGATTTTTATCCTAGTCAACGGGTGACTTTAAGTCACCCGTTGACTTTTTTTAAAATTCATCTGTAACACAACCTTCCGATGCTGTAGCCACCAAATGAGCATATTTCTTTAAACTACCAGAAGTTGCCTTAGAAGGCGGTGCCGTCCAATTTTCTTTTCTCGTAGCGATTTCTTTTTCTGTCAATGCGACATCCAAGCGATTATTTGCGGCATCAATGGTAATGATATCACCATCTTCTAACAATCCTATCATACCACCAACTTGTGCTTCAGGGGTGATATGCCCAACCACAAAACCATGCGTTCCTCCAGAAAAACGACCATCCGTAATTAATGCCACGCTTTTCCCTAACCCTACACCCATAATGGCAGAGGTTGGCTTTAGCATTTCTGGCATTCCAGGACCTCCTTTAGGCCCTTCATAGCGAATAACAATAACATCACCAGATTCTATTTTTCTATCTATAATGGCTTGATTCGCTTCAAACTCACTATTGAACACCTTAGCTTTTCCTGTAAATACCTCTCCTTCTTTTCCTGTAATTTTCGCTACGGCTCCCTCTTCTGCTAGATTACCATACAAGATTTGTAAATGTCCTTCTTTTTTCAATGGATTATCAAAAGGGCGAATAAGATCCTGTCCTTCGGTTAAATCAGGAACATTTGCATAATTTTCAGCTAAGGTTTTGCCTGTAACCGTCATACAATCTCCATGTAAATATCCTTTCTGTAGTAATAACTTGATTACAGCAGGCACACCACCTACTGCATGCAAATCTTCCATTAAGTATTTTCCACTTGGCTTTAAATCGGCTAAAAATGGTGTTTTATCGCTAAGGGCTTGCATATCTTTTAAAGTAAAAGTAACCCCTGCTGCCTTTGCCATAGCGATTAAATGCATCACCGCATTAGTAGAACCACCTAGAACAGTAATGAGCGTAAAAGCATTTTCAAATGCCTTTTTGGTCATAATATCCCTAGGTTTAATATCTTTTTCCAATAATACTCGAATCGCTTCCCCCGCTCGAACACACTCCTCTTGCTTTGCTCCGCTCAATGCAGGATTCGATGAATTATAAGGTAATGCCATTCCTAATACTTCAATAGCTGATGACATGGTATTCGCCGTGTACATTCCACCACAGGCCCCTGCTCCTGGGCAAGCATGACGGACAACGCCTCTAAAATCTTCTTCCGAAATTGTCCCCGCTATCTTTTCCCCTAAAGCTTCAAAAGAAGAAACAATATTTAGTTTTTGATCCTTATAACAACCAGAGTTAATCGTACCACCATACACCAAAATTGCAGGTCGATTCAATCGGGCTAATCCCATAATCGCACCTGGCATATTTTTATCGCATCCTACTACAGCGACTATCCCATCATACCATTGTGCAGAAGCAACAGTTTCAATAGAATCTGCTATAATATCTCTAGAGGGCAGGGAAAATCGCATTCCTGCTGTACCCATAGAGATACCATCGCTTACACCGATTGTGTGAAAGATTAATCCTACTAAATCGACAGTTTGTGTACCCTGCTTAACCAACTTTGCTAAGTCATTTAGGTGCATATTACAAGGATTACCTTCCCATCCTGTACTCACAATCCCGACTTGTGGTTTTTTTAAATCCTCTTCTGTCAATCCAATAGCATGAAGCATAGACTGTGCTGCTGGTTGTGTGTCGTCTTGAGTGACGTGCTTACTATATTTATTGAGTTCTTGACTCATTGAATAATTTTTTTAATTTTAAATTAACTAGAACATTCAAATAAATGGAGCGAAATTAATCACTCCATTAATGTTTAAAAGATTTTACCTTTT
>CAYLSF010001134.1:0-2862 GCA_964385675.1 uncultured Saprospiraceae bacterium | reverse complement strand
AGTAATGGATGAATTTTATCGGGCTTTAGCCCAACATTGCATCATTTTGGGCTAAAGCCCGATTTTTTCCTACTATTTCACCCGTGCTGAAGCACGGGGCTATTGATATAATATTTAATTTTTTCTAAACCGAGAATTGCTGAAAGGCTTGGGAAGATAGAAAAATATGAGTTATATAATCAGACCAATTGATCATCATCAAATCCTATCCATTCGTCATACCGTCATGTGGCCTAATAAATCACCAGAATATGTAAAGTTACCGAATGACGAGACAGGAAGACATTTTGGATTATTTATTCAAGATAAATTGATTTCCGTTATTTCAATATTTGAAACAGAAGGAGCGATTCAATTTAGAAAGTTTGCGACTTTAAATGCTTATCAAGGACAAGGACTGGGTTCAAAATTACTGAGGTATATTATAGGGTTAGTAGAAAAAGAAGGGTGTCAAAGAATTTGGTGTAATGCAAGGGTGAATAAAATAAACTATTATCATAAATTTGGAATGCAAGAAACCGATATTCGCTTTGAGAAAGGTGGCGTGCAATATGTTGTAATGGAAAAAATGACATCATAAATTAAAAACCAATGCGAAATAAAATTTTAACGGAAGAACATTTGATGTTCAAAGAAGCAGTAGAGACGTTTCTAAAAAAAGAAGCCTTACCACATTCTGAAAAATGGGAAAAAGCGGGTGTGGTCGATAGAGCAATTTGGACAAAGGCAGGAGCAATGGGATTGCTTTGTATGGATATGCCTGAGGAATATGGTGGTTTAGGATTGAAAGATTTTCGGTATAATGCTATTGTAACAGAAGCATTAGCCACATTGGGAATTGACGGTCCTGGTTTTGTCTTACAAAATGATGTGATGGCTCCGTACTTTGAAAAGTATTTTACGAAAGCTCAAAAAGATAAATGGTTGGGTGGTATAGTATCTGGTGAAATTATTACGGCTATTGCGATGACGGAACCTGATACTGGAAGTGATTTGGCAAATATTAGAACGACTGCGATTAAACAAGGTGATCATTATGTTTTAAATGGTTCAAAGACCTATATTACCAATGGGATTTTGAGTGATTTGGTGATTGTAGTCGCAAAAACAAATCCTGACGTTGGACATAAAGGAATTTCACTCTTATTGGTAGAGCGAGGTATGGAAGGGTTTGAACGTGGGAAAAATTTAGAAAAACTAGGATTAAAAGCTCAAGATACTGCTGAGTTATTTTTCAGAGATGTCAAAGTTCCTGTAGAAAATATCTTGGGGCAAGAGGGTAGAGGGTTTTATTACCTCATGCACAATTTACCACAAGAGCGATTATCAATAGCCGTAGGGGCATTAGCCGCAGCTGAACAGGCATTTAAAGATACGTTGACCTATATAAAAGAGCGTAAAGCCTTTGGAAGACCAATTGGTAAATTTCAACATTCTCGGTTTAAAATGGCAGAAATGCAAACGGAACTTACCATTGCTCGCACTTTTGTGGATGAATGTATTTTGGAATTAAACGACAATAAACTGAGTAATGAAAAAGCCTCTATGGCGAAATATTGGGTGACGGACTTGTGTAGTAAGGTGGTTGATCAATGTTTGCAACTCTATGGTGGAGCAGGATTTATGTGGGAATATCCTATTGCTAAAGCGTATGCTTCTACTCGGGTAAATCGAATTTTTGGTGGAACCAATGAAATCATGAAAGAGATTATTGGTAAGTCTTTGGGACTTTAGGTATTAGTGATTAGCTGCTTTGTTAATTGGTGATTAGTTAATGATTGATGTGTGAAGAACGACTTTAAACTATTAAGTAAATTAAACCTATAAAACACATACAACTCGATGAGAATTAAAAGATTAGTCGATAAATCCAATATTCAATATATTGCTATTGAGCAAGGGGGAGCGTGGAAGGTTATTAATAGGGGGGTAACGTTATTGGAAATTCTAAGAAAATCGGAATCAGAAATTGCAGCGTTGCCTTTATCGGATTATGATGCTAAAAATTATACAGAACTCATTCCACTAAAACCGATGGCTTATCGAGACTTTATGTTGTATGAAAAGCATGCTATAGATGCGGCAAGAGGGTTTGTGAAAAAATATATGTCAGGTTTATTTCCGATTGTGAAAGCGTATGAGAGCATACTTGGAAAACCCCTTCCAAAGTTAAAACCCAAAAAGCGATATTACCAATATCCAATTTATTATATGGGCAATCACCTCAATTTCATTTCCAATGAAGATACGATTACTATTCCTGCTTATACAAAGGAATTGGATTACGAATTAGAATTAGCTGCCGTTATCACGAAACCATTAAAAAATGCTTCTATTGAAGAAGTGAATGATGCGATAGGTGGATTTATGATTTTAAATGACTTTTCGGCTAGAGATGTACAATTGAGCGAAATAGAAACTGGTTTTGGGTCAATGAAAACGAAGAACTTTGGAAGTGCTATTTCGGCTATCGTTGTACATAAAGAGGCTTTAATGCAACAATTGGACGATTTAAAAACCAAAGTGATTATCAATGATAAACTAATTGTTGAAAGCTCAACTAAAGATAAAATCTTTTCTTTTCAAGAAGCCATTGCTTATGCCTCATGGGAAGAACAGTTGCACGCAGGTGAAATATTTGGTTCTGGAACAATTCCAGGTTGTACAGGAATAGAAAATGGTGTCATGCTAAAACAGGGAGATACGATTACCTTGGAAGTAGAGGGGATTGGACAATTAACGAATCGGGTTGTATAATATTCCTATGTACTTCTTAATCCTAGCAAGCTTAGGATTTACTACCTTATATATAGAAGGTATTTAGTGTAAAAGGTTATAATTTTGATAATCACTTTGGTTTTT
>CAYLSF010001133.1:0-2863 GCA_964385675.1 uncultured Saprospiraceae bacterium | reverse complement strand
TTCCATGCGATCAGTGCGGCAAACACGTTTCGTATAACAATAGCAGCTGTCGTAATAAGTGCTGCAACTATCAGTTCATTGCCTGGAACGAAAATAATTAAACACATAAACGACACTATGCTAATTATGAATGTAACTTTAAATAATATTAGCTCATATTTGGACATCGAAAGTGCCAACCCCGACGGGCCTGTGATGAGATTAATAAACTGACCGGTTGCTAATATCTGTAATATAAGGCTTGCTTCGACATATTGACTACCAAATAACATTAAAATCCATTCTGGATACACTAGAACAAATAAGTAAAAAGGTATTCCAAATAGTATCGCTCCTATCGTGCTAAAAATTAATAAACGGCGGAATTGTTCATATTCATGAGAATGGTAGTGCTCGGCAAGTATTGGAGCCACTACTATATTGATTACCCTTAGTACAATTGACGCTAGTATCGCAGTTCTCGCAGCGGCGCTATAGATACCAGCTTCAGTTAACCCTAAGAACACGCCTACTATGACTATATCAATATGACGAATGCTATGTGTGGCTAATTGTGTAAGACACATTGGGAAAGATACTTTATTCCAATAATGATAATCATATCGATTAGTCTCAGACGGGTACTCTCTGACAATACATTTTAATTGAAAAAGACTAAAAACTTCAGTTATCAAAATAATACTGATATAGCAGATAATAATAGTATTGATATTTTTTAGGCCAAAATACCATACGATTATGAGAGTAAAGAGTGGCAGTATTATATGGCGCGGCAAAATTGCAAATGTAGTTTTACTAAAACCACGCATTGTTGCTTCTCGCCATACATCAATAGAAAAAGGCAACAATAAAATCGCCGCCCAAAAAAAACCTGAGAGATCAGAATCCGATTTAATACTCGCGCCAATAAATATCATCATTGAAACTAATAAAGTAGCTCCAACTACAATTCCCAAGCTACCAATAACCAACCCCTGCAATGTCTTGTAATCGCTTTGTGATATATACATTGGAACAAGACGCATCATGCTCTGAGAAAAACCCAATGTAGCCAAAAAAATTGCTATGTTTACAAATGATTGTATAAACGAAAATAATCCATAATCATCAACTGTTAAATTTCTGGCGAGGTATAAATTCAAACAATAATTAATTATAAGGCCAAGGCCTATCAAAACACCTGCGGAAACAAATATTGGCAATATTCTTTTTATAAGTGAAATTGAATCGGAATTAATATGTAATTTATGAAAACTCATTTTATATATTATTTCCAATGATCAAGTTTGCACTGAAGCATGGATTCTAATCGTTCAATTTCTTCTTTATAAAATATTTTAAGCGTAGTTAACAAAGATGCATCAAGAATAGGTTTTTTGTTTTTGTATATATATTTTAATAAACATCTATCGATAATTGTAATTATTCCAGCCATCGTAAACTTAACGAAATCTTTCTTTAATATAATTTTTCCATGCACATCATATTCATAAATATATTTATTACGTTTACTTAGAAATTTGAGTCTTGATAAAGAATAAAGGCCTTTATTAGAGTAATTTAATTTCTCTACTTTCGTATATGGGTTTACATCTAAAAAGCTGAACAATTTATTTAGAACAATTTCTGGTTTTGCTAAAAAATCTTCTTGAAATAAAATTAATATTTGTTCTTTTTTAAAAAATTTAAAATATCTATCCAGGCTTGTCGCGTATTTACCATAACTCAATATCTCATCAGATTTAGAATAATTGTTATAATTACCTTTTATTATTTCTGGTAAACCTTGATTTATATCGACTGCGGGCAATAAACCTAATTTTATATAGTAGTAATACGCCGACACTAATCTTGCCACAGGCTCTCTTAAAATTATGATGAGTTTAGCGTTCGGGATATGGTGAAATATTCTGGCCGGCACCTCAGGGCGAGCGAGATAGTCCGGACGTTTAATGCCATACATTTTATTATTTTTATTCTTAAATAATGACTCTAGTTTTTCATACTGATCAATATCATATTCCGGGTCTTCAAAAAAACGGACCTCATGGTCAGGCATGTATATATCTGGGTGAGATTTTAATACATCATGTACATACGTTGATGCAGATTTTTGCGCACCTAAGATTAAAAAATGAGGGTATTTATTCATTACTCTGATATTTAATTTAGGGTTATCGAAGCAATATCTACATTTCCTACAATTTGTAAGTTACGCCAACCTCTGAATCTAAATCTGCTGTCTTGTAATAATTCAACGCCATTAAGATCAATATTCTGCCATTCATTTTTTTGCAACATTGACTTACATAATGAAACTATATAATTATTTTTTTTATAATTAGACAGCCGGATTTTATGGTTATATTTTTCATCCCAGTTTTTAGTATCGCAACTAGAAGACAAGTTGATCACGATTTGTTGGTGCTCTTCATCTTCATCATCTACTTCGACGACAAAATTGAGCTGAGTATTATTATCTCTGGAACGCAATTCGAGCGCTACATTTTCTCTATAATCTAATGATCGTTGTTTCTCTAAATAAATTACTCGATTATTACTTTTATCCGCAGGCTGTGTAATCTTAAAAGACACATAGTCAGTTTGATCATCAGCTTCATGCCATGCTGATAATGCTTTTAAGTTTATATTTAAATCACCTATCTCTTCCGCATAAACATTTTGTTTTTTTAATAATAAAACGCCAGTGCCAGGCCAAATTAATATTTTATTATTATATTTTTTTCCTTCTGGCGAATACATTTCTTGAGGTAGTTTTAAAAATCTGGGGAAAAAACTATCATCAGGAACTAATGCTGCTAATCCGTTAGTAAACTCTCTTTTATAAATACCATTTGAAACG
>CAYLSF010001132.1:0-2863 GCA_964385675.1 uncultured Saprospiraceae bacterium | reverse complement strand
CCATTTAACCCCGAGATTAACTTGACGACGAGGGCCTACTAAGATTCCTGAGCTTCCTACGGCATCTGATTTTGCGGGGCTCGAATGTAAGCGAGAACCTATATAAATCTCATCCAATAAGTTTTTACCATTGAGAAAGACCGTCCAATTTGGATTAATTTTATAATTAATATTGGCGTTTAAGACTAGATAGTCATCTGTCATTCCTTGATTTCCTGCGGGATTATTAGTTACTACATTTTCAAAATCAGTAAAAGATTCAGAAACGTATTGAGCATCTATTTGAGCGGTAAGACCAAATTTGAAAGTCTTTCTTGCCCCCAAAATCAAACTATGTTCTGGTGCATAGGGTAATTCGTTGCCCGATATATCTACAAATCCTTGAGTTGTGGCATCTGGAGGAGAAACAGGGGTTGGTTTAATGGTAGCGTTTAGAATTTCTGTTTGTAAGAATGTATAATTAACGAATAGATCAGGTAAGAACGTAATTCCCTTTATTTGAGATAGTTTTAGGTTGAGAGCAACTTCTACTCCCATAGTTTGCACCTCACCTAAGTTGGAAAAAGCGGTATTTCTACCCGCTGCTACTAAGTCCTCTACATAAAGATGGAATAAAGAAAAATCATAATCTAAATAGGGAGAACCACCTCTTATACCTAGCTCCGAGTTCCAACTTTTTTCGGGTAATAAATCAAAATCATCTCCAGTATTACTTCCAAAATCCAACACGGTTAATGTTCCAGAAGAAGGTGGTGTAAATCCTCTATGAATGCCACCAAAAATATTGAATCCACTACCTTCATAATTGAAACCTAGACCTGGCAAGAAAGCATAGGAAAATTTATCTTTATAAATACTAGAACGGAGTCGATCTACACTCGTTTGTTCAAAAGCCTCAATGCGAATCCCCGGTGTTAATGTTAAATTTCCTAATTGAATCTTTTCCTCTGCAAAACCTGAAAAAGCAATCGTTTCGTAGTTTGTCGCTTTTCCTAATTGTGTTATGGTGTCTAATACGCCTTCTACTAATATTTCCACATCACGAGTATAGCTTCCTGTTCTATCTGTGATGGCGTTACCAAATTTATATTCATCTTCAAATCTTTCAAAGTGTACTCTTGCACCTGCTGTAAGATTTGAAGCATATTGTCCTAGATTGTGTGACCAACTATAAGATTTTTCATAGCCAGCCGTGTAGAATGTTCTTAAAATCCCAAAATTATCTTTTCCATTTCCGACTCTTACAATATCATTGGTTAATATTTGAGCCGTATTTGCATAATCACTTGTGGGAATTTCATCACCAGGTTGGTAACCATTATTTTCATAAACAGAAGCGACTACAAATATATCATTCTCTCTCCACCATCGTCTATCAAAATAGGTTGCGTATATTTTTGACTTTTCAATTAGGTTGGAACTAACTTCTTTGGTAGTTATGACATCCAAAGCCGTACGCAACACTTTAAATTCATCATTTTCTTTTGGATTGAAAGTAGGATTAGTTCTAAAAGAATAATCTGTCAACCCAGTATAAGTTGCATTAGAAATTTCATGATTGACATTGGCTTTGATGTAAATACTTTTTTGAGCAGTAGGTAGCCAATTGACCTTAAATGTGCCATTGAATTGCTCAAAGTCATTATTATCTCTATATCCATCTCCTCTTTTGTATAATAATTGAACTTCAGGATGGATTTTATCATTACCAAAGCCCCCATATTCTACCAAAGCAGAAGCAAAACCATTTGTACCACCTGTCAACCGAATACTTCCCCCTTTATCTTTACTGGGTCTTTTGGTAATGTAATTGATGACACCTCCCATGGTTTGAGGCCCGTACTTAATCGCACCACTTCCTTTTATTACCTCTATCTCGTCTAATCGTTCTACAGGAGGGTTATAATACATATTGGGGTAAACATATATAGCTGGTTGAATTGGAATACCATCTTCTAAAACCAAAATTCGACTACTTCTACGAGGATTTAGCCCTCTGATACCAATATTGATCCTGGAATTATTCATACCATCATCTGCAAAACCATAAATACCAGGAATAGTAGCTAATGCCTCTTGTGTACCTATTGGACTTGTGAGTTGAATGAGTTCTGTAGAAAGTTTGGCAGCAGAACCAGGGGTACGTCTTACGGAGTTAGGGGCATCTCCAATAACTTCTACCGTTGTAAAATCAATCATTGAAGATTCTAATTGAAAATCTAGGGTTTGTAGTGATTCTGTAACCGTTACAGTCTGAGAACTATTTTTATAACCAATGAATTTGACTAAGATAGTTTGTTCCCCATTTTCGACTTCTTCTAATTGGTAATTACCGTGAATATCTGTAGAAGTACCTCTTTGTATTTTATCATTCTTAACCCACATTACGGTTGCCCCGATTAAGGGACGACGGTCTTCGTCTAAAATGATACCTTTTAGCGTACCAGCATTTAATTTTAGTACAAATATGAAATATAAGAGTAGTAATGCACCTTTTATTTTGAATCTCATAGAAACGACAGTGGTCAATTGTTATGAATATTCATTAACGAATAATGAAAACAAGTTTAGTTTTAGGTTGGAAAAGAGTGATTTAAAATTCGTCGGGATTAATCACTTCTTCTAGTGGTACGGTTTCTTCCTCTGCACTAGGCAATGCTAATCGACAATAACTTCCAACACATTCGTCGTCTGTCTCTAACTCTAGAATAGCATCATCTTCACAACTCATTAGAAGGGTAGATGCTACAAATCCCATGATAAGTAGGATAAATATTGGTTTGATTAATTTTAGCTGTTTCATACTGAATTAATGGTTTTGATTCTGCAAAATTAATTCTTAATTGTACTAAATCCAAATAAG
>CAYLSF010001131.1:0-2863 GCA_964385675.1 uncultured Saprospiraceae bacterium | reverse complement strand
TAATGAATACGACTGGAGAGAGAATAAAACCCTCAACAATACAAACTTATCAGGCTTGAATGTGGCTTATAGAGTAGGTCCAAATATTTTTAATAATTCCCCGGGTACGAGTGCTACAGATATTGATTTTTACAGAATAAAAACTTATCGAGTATTCGCACCTTGGTTCTATCAAACCACAGCAACAGAAAGAACCTACGACAAAGATGGAGTAGATTACGTGGAAAAAGTAACTACGCTAGAATACGACGAGGATGATACGGATGGACACCAAACCCAACCGATAGCGACTCGAACAACAAATAGCGATGGCATAGAATATATCACCCGTACTAAATATGTAGCCGATTATCAAAATCCATCTTCAGGGGATATGGGCTTAGCCTTACAGGAAATGCAAGCCGATAATCAAATACAAACCCCTGTGGAAGTTCGGCAATATCGCAAAACACCTGGGGGTGCAGCAGTTTTAACAGGAGCAAGTTTGACAGAATTTAAGCTCTTCAATGGAAATCCGTTACCCCATCGGTTACATACCTTAACGACCAGCCATGTGTTGAATGAAACACCAAATGAAGTAGTGGGTACATTTACAGTCTCAGGAATTAATGGAAGTGGTACTTTTACCAAAGATAATCACTATCGACACTTGGGGACAATTACGGACTACGATAATGATGGTAATCTAATACAATATAACCGAGTCAATGATATTTCTTCTACCTTTATTTATGGTTATGATAATCAACTGCCGATAGCAAAAGTAACCGATGGAACAGCAACGGATGTCGCTTACACCTCTTTTGAAGGCGATGATAAAGGGAATTGGACGTATAATGGCACGCCTGTAGGTGGAGATAGTAAATCTGGAAAAAAGCACCGAATTGGAGCAAATGGTATTTCTAAAAGTGGATTAAATGCAGCTAAAACCTATAAAGTCACGCTTTGGTATCGCAATGGTACAGTTGCTATAAATGGTCAATCTAAAACCAATAGTAGCAGCACTTGGCAATATGGAAAATGGACGGTGAGTAATGTAAGTACCGTTACCCTGACAGGAACTGCAAGGGTGGATGAACTCCGCCTCTATCCCGAAAACGCCATCATGAGTACCTTGACGTATGATGCTGATACTCGACAGGTTACATCTATGACCAATGAAAGTAATTTAACCACACATTATGAATATGATGATTTTCATCGTTTGGTCTTAGTCAAAGATGATGATGGGCATATTTTAAGTCAAAATGAATACCATTATCAAGCCCCAACAAGCACAGGGAATGACCAATATAATAAAGTAGGAACAACGACCGTATTGACGCCTGTAACCGATGCGGGGAATATTGTTGGTTTAGACGTCCATCAAAAAGCAACAGCCTATCAATATTTTGATGGTCTGGGTCGAGTGATTCAATCGGTAGGTGTAGAACAATCGCCGAATGAGCGAGATATCGTACAACATATAGAATATGATGAATTTGGGCGAGTCGAAAAATCGTATTTACCCTATACCAATTCCACAAATGGAGGGGACTTTAGAACTAATGCCGCTTTTCAACAAAGTGGATTTTATGGAGGATTAGGGGAGCAATATCCATTCAGTAAAAGTGAATTTGATAACTCGCCCCTTAATAGAGTAGTTGAACAAGGAGCACCTGGTGCTGCATGGCAATTAGGAGGGGCTACCGTTGCGACTGAATTGGGTACAAATACAACAGGAGAAGTCAAAAACTTTGGCACGTACAATACTAATACCTACTATCCGCCCAATAGCTTATTAAAAACCATAGTATCAGATGAACATGGTATTCCTACCATTAGCTATACCGATAAGCTCGGTAGAGTGGTTTGTACAAAACGGGTATTGAACAACAACCCTATTTCCGAAGCCATTACCTATACGGTCTATGATGAATTTGGTAATGTCGTCAAAGTCATTCCGCCTGAAGCGAATGAGCAGTTGGGCAATAGTTTTAATACGGCTGCAGTATCAGAACTCATTTATGAATATCGGTATGATGACCGTCATCGCTTGATTGAAAAGAAAGTGCCTGGAGCAGAAGCGATTTTAACGGTCTATGATGACCTAGATAGAGTGGTACTTACACAAGATGGTAATCAACGCCAAAGTAGGGAGTGGACTTATACCAAATATGACAGATTAAGTCGTCCAATTAATACCGGATTATATACCTGGAGCGTACAAGGGCAGCAGCAGCCTCAGCCTACTTTCAGTCCTGTAGGCCCCGCACAAGTAACCAATACGACTACGCCTCCTTACACCTATCAAGGTATATTTGGCTATGCCCTCTATGAAACCCTCAATCATGGTACGGATACCTATACCAATGTCGCATTTCCAAATACCAATATTACGCCTTTATCGTACTCCTATTATGACGACTATGCGTTTTTACCGAGCACTAAAAACTATGTGCCGATTGCAGAGTTAGGATTAGATGCTAACGATAAATACGATATTATTCATGGTCAACTGACAGGGTCAAAAGTTAAGGTATTAGGCACGAATACATGGCTATTTACCACCACCTATTATGATAAAAAAGGGCGAGTCATACAAACCATAGGGGATAATCATTTAGGCGGCTATGATAGAACTTCTACGGAATATGATTGGTCAGGAAAAGCCTTAAAATCCTTGCATCAACATCACAATGGAAGTGAACTGATGGAGATACGCAATGAAATGGGATATGACCATGCAGGGCGATTGCTGAATACCTCACATAAAATAGGGGAACAGGAAAAAATCCAAATCGTAGCCCACCGTTATGATGATAGAGGACAATTGATAGAAAAGCGATTACATTCAACCAATGAAGGAGATAATTTTCTGCAA
>CAYLSF010001130.1:0-2871 GCA_964385675.1 uncultured Saprospiraceae bacterium | reverse complement strand
CTTTTAATACTATCTATCAGTATTTCTACGGCAATATCTACTAAACTAGCTGCTCAAACACATTCTTCTAATCTATTGCCCGTAAAAGTCAATAAAAAATTCGGATACATTAACAAGCAAGGTGAAATGGTCATTGAACCACAATTTGACTTTGCTGCTAGATTTGAAGAAAGCCTAGCCGTCATTCGTCAAGGAGATGATGAATGGGGAACAGGTGGAAAATATGGCTATATTGACTCTACAGGTCGGATAATTGTACATCCTGTTTTCGATGTAGCTGGAAATTTTTGTAATGGTTGGGCAAGGGTCAAAGAAAAAGGAAAGGCATTTGTCTATCTGGATAAAATGGGGAGATTAGCCATTCCTCAAAAGTTTCATCAATGTTATGCTTTGCAAAAAGAACTCCCAATTCCTGTTAGAGAAAACAGAACAGTAAAAGGCGGTTACATTGATAAAAAAGGAAATTACGTGATTCCGCCTAAGTTTGATATTGTTCGTCCTTTTAAAGATGGATTAGCTGTAGCTGGAGAAGGACGATCTCAAGGATTTATCAATAAGCAAGGTGAATTTATTATTGCCCCTAGATATTATAGAGCGAATTATTTTTCGGATGGGCTAGCTAGAGTGACCATTAAAGATCAGCGGAGTAAAGATAAAAGAGAAGGCTATATAGATAAAAAAGGAAACTTTGTGATTCCGCCCACTTTTAAAATGGGGTATGCTTCTGATTTCTCCAATGGACTAGCCGCTGTCTGTGCAGATGGTAAAAAATGGGGATATATTAATGCGAAAGGTACGATGATTATTCCTCCTCAGTTTGAGACAGCAGGTCCTTTTAAAGATGGTTTAGCCAGGGTTCGAATAAACGGTAAATATGGTTTTATTGACCAAAGAGGAAAAGTAATCATTAAACCTAAATTTACAAAAGCAAGTAATTTTCAAAATGATGTGGCATCTGTCTTTTTGAAAAATGAAAGAATGGCGTATATCAACCGATTTGGAAAATATATCTGGAAATCGCCAAAACCACCCAAACCTAAAAAAGAAGATGGGTACTTTGATGATGACTTTTAAGTAATTGAGAATGGAGAATTGAATAATGGAGAATTATAAAAGCCAATTCGAGTTAACTCGAATTGGCTTTACTATTTACTTTTAATTATCTTTACTGTCGAATGTCGCTATAATTCAACTGCATTAATTGCATTCACCAATGCTTGTCTATCAGTTTCTAGGACTTTCATTAAGTCAAATACTTTTTCAGAAAATCCAGCTAATTGAAAGACTTTGTCTTCTGGAAATTGTAATGTACCATATCCTCTCAAGTCAAAGTTATAGACATAAGGATTTGCTCCTGTACGATTGCAATAATTCTTAAATGCCTCACCTGATGCATAATAGCCAACCCAGCCTTGCATATCTGAAAAAATAACGACTCTTTCGTAAACCCGGTTAGCGGTGTTGAAAATAGCCTTAAAATCTGTACCGTGTCCAACCTCATTAGAATCGGAAAAATTAGCACCAAATGACATGACACTTTGACGAAGATTGTAAGGAATATAACGTGCTGTAGTTCCAAATTCCATTAAATCTGCGTTGCTACGTTTTGCCAACATCATTCCAAAGATAGCTCCTAATTCTGAGCAATATATGTGTTCAGAACCCGCTACAGGACTAGTCATAGATCCCGAATTATCCACTACAACTAAGGTATTTTCCAAGTTTGGAACGTTCACACAAGCAATATCAATCGCTTTTTCTAATGCTTGACGAATCAAACGACCTTTCGGTGTATTGTTACGTTCAAATTGCTTGTAAGCTACCAAATAACGAAATGGTAAGACCAAGTTTTTAGGTGAATGAATCCACTTTGGATTCGTTAGCATTTTACACGCTTCTTCTACCATTTCAGGGGCTTGCTCTAAGATATTTCTTAAATTTCGTAGCAAAGCAAAGTAACCAATCTTACGGTTACGAATCAGTTCTGTCCAAGCCGCTTGTTTATTAGCCGCTTTTTCTTCCTTAGTTGTTGTCCCTTGACCTGCTTTTGTCAGTTTCGCTTCCCAAGTTTCAGTAGAACGCAAAGTACCTGCCATCAGATCCGCTAATCCTTTTTGATTGCGTGCTGTAGGCTTAGGGTGCACTAAGTTGACTGCATCCACCAATTTTACTTGTCGTCTTTCTCCTCTATATTTTGCCAATTGATAAGAATCAAATCGGTCAAAAGACTTCGCAAATCCTTTTTTCATGGCGTTGGGTAATGTTTTTCCACCATTACCATAGTAATATGCCATAATTTCTAGCATGTCATCTGGTCGAAAGACAATTTTATTATAAAAAGGCTTTGCCCAAGATTCACCACTTGCATAAGGAGCTAATTCGGCTGCCAATACATGAGTGATGGAACGCATTCCAAATTCAGTACGGGCATAAATTCCAGCCTTAGCTACAAATTCAGTATGGCATTTAGCAATCAATTCTTTTAATTCCGTAAAAGTTTGCTTTCCACTTCTATAAAATTGCTCGGATGCAAACGAAGTCAATAGAATGGATGCCAATTGCATTTCGGGCGTTTGTTCATAAGCTTCCCCTCCTGCTTTATTAATCACCTTTTTACTCTTTCTTTTTAAAAGCTTGTTAAAAAGTGCCATTGTGTTTGAGTTTAGTTTCGGTTATTAATTATCCGTCTGCTTTAATTCATTTTCTTCAACTCAATCATGGGTAATAAATAACCAACAATAATGATTAATACTAACGTTTTGATCCGCCTACCTCAGTAGCTGTTACATGATGCGGATCCTCACCTGTGTAAGTGCTACCATCAGAAGCTGAAACATTGAAAGCTAATAGGTAAATTAATTGCATTGTCAT
>CAYLSF010001129.1:0-2873 GCA_964385675.1 uncultured Saprospiraceae bacterium | reverse complement strand
GTTTACCCACGATATGATCTTCTGGTACAAAACCCCATGCTCTTGAATCTTGTGAGTTATGACGATTATCTCCCATCATAAAGAAATAATCCATTTTGAAGGTATAGTTTGTAGTTTCTTCACCATTAATAAAAATTTTACCTCCTTCTATTTTCAATTCATTATTTTCATATACATCAATAATACGATGATATTGAGATAAATTTTCAAGTGTCAAATCAACAGTAGCTCCCTTTTTAGGTATCGTAATTGGTCCAAAGAAATCCCTATTCCAAGGATAATTTTCCTTATCGTGTGGGAAAATACTTCTATCCCAACCCAAAGAGGTCTGATCTTGTAAAATCACACTTTCTACTTCATTTTTAAGTAACTTTAATTTCTCAACTTGATCGTTTGTTAAGTAAAAATGATTTGGAATTTGCTCGCTACGGTTTCTTAAAATGCCCCACTTTTGTAACAACTTCGGATTTATATCAGACTTGAACTTTACTTGATATAAATATTGGACATTTGTCGGTTCTTGAGCTTTTTCACCATTGACAAATAATTTTGTATTTCTAACCTCTATCTCATCACCTGGTAAGCCTACACATCTTTTGATATAATTATCTCTTTTGTCCACAGGTCTGATGACCATATCAAAATATTTAGGATCTTTTAGAGTCTCTTCTTTTTGAAATCCTCTCTTATTCACATAATAATCCGTCGTACGATCCAAGCTTGCATGCTTTGCATATACAATTGTATCCCCTTCTGGGTAGTTAAAAACAACTGGATCAAAACGCTCGATATTATTCACACTACCTAGGCGACGATAAGGCCATTTGATAATTTCAGAGTACGATTCATTACCCAACAAAGGAACAGTATTATGTACTAAAGGAAACTGAACAGGAGTATTTGGCATTCTTACCCCATAATTTACTTTGCTTACAAAAAGAAAATCGCCTACTAATAAGGAGCCTTCCATAGAGGGCGTTGGAATGGTGTAAGCTTCAATCAAAAACATACGGATAAAAGTAGCCGCAAATACAGCAAAAATGATAGCTTCTGTCCATTCTCGCCAAACCGATTTTGGGCGTGGATTTTCCTTCTCGTATAAATATCCTTTGTTAACATATTTCTCCTCTTTGGAAAAGCCTAAGTATAGAAAATAGAAGGGTAATCCAACTACCGCCATGATGTGTTCATGAAATTCATGCTTATCAAATGATTTTACCAACTCAATAATCATCCCTACCAATATAAACAAGTTGACAATTGGAATTAGTAATAAAGCTACTCGCCATCTAGGACGACCTATCAAATCTGACCAAACTATTTTATTATAAATAGGAATCAAGGCTTTCCAACCTGCTTCTCCCGCTTTTTCAAACATTTTATATAACCCTATGTGGGTCAATACAATCAAGAATAAAAAAATTGCTAATTGCATATTAATTAGTTGATTAGTGACTAGTTATATCATGATTTGTTAACTAGTAATTCTACAATAATCTTTTAAAATTGTGCAAATGTACAAAATATTCAATGGCTTTGTTTTCTTATTTGAAATTTCCAAATTTGAAATTCTACATTTGTTTGTACCTTACACCCTTGTAAGCATTATTTTGTTAAACATAAATTCTTCCTATCAGTCGTATCAACAAAAGAATCCTTACAACTTTAACAAAAAATTAAAAGATATACGTGTGTGGTTTAAGGGCTTTATACCTTACATCTTACACCTATAAACGTTACACCTACAAATGCGAAGGATTTTAAAAAATGGATTGGCAATCTCTTTTGGATTAGTGGTGGCCTTTTTATTGGTAGAAATTATTTTAAGGGTTTTCCAACCTTTTAATTTTAGAGTAAAAGGAGATAAAATTGTCTTAGTTGCTAACCAACAATTCACTATGGAAAATCCATACATTAGTAAGTTGGATAAAACCATTACGCACACTAAAAATTCATTGGGTTTTAGAGGCAAGGAACCACCTAAAGATTTTGAGCAACATACTACATTGATTACCATAGGAGGAAGTACAACGGCTTGTTACTATCTTTCAGACTCCTGCACTTGGACTGCCAGACTTGGACAAAAATTAAATCAGTCCTTTGATAATATATGGATTAATAATGCGGGGATAGATGGACATTCTACTTTTGGGCATCAAGTTTTGCTAGAAGATTATATTATTAAATTAAAACCCAATTATGCCTTATTTCTTGTAGGTGTAAATGAAATTGGAACAGCTACTTTTGAAGAGTTTGATAAGCAAAATATCCAAGCCTTAGATTTTGCTTCTGCTGGTCGATTTATTAAATCACTAGGGCATTACAGTGAAACGATAGGATTAGGACTAAATTTTTATCGTTATTATTTAGCATATCAAAAAGGATTAATTCATCAAGAAGTTGATTTTAAAGATACCAATAGGGTAGAGGTAGCAGAAGAACAGGTAAAAGAATTAATAACTTATCATCAAAATGAATTTTTACCCAACTATAAAAAACGACTAGAACAACTCATAAAAACTTGTACTAATAATTCAATTCAACCTATTTTGATTACACAACCTCAAATCATTGGAAATCAAATAGATTCTATTACACAGACTAATTTAGCTACCCTTCCTTATCAAGATATTAATGGTTCAGTGGGTTGGCAGATAATGGAACTATATAATGATATTACGAGAACTACTGCACAAGAGCAAAATATTAATTTAATTGATTTAGCTCAGCAAATGGAAAAGGACAGTCGTTATTATTATGATTATTCTCATTTCACAAATGAAGGAGCAGAGCGAGTAGCTTTTCACTTATTTAACAACCTATCTGAAATTTTGGACGAGCACAAGACAATTGAATAATTATTCTATCAAATA
>CAYLSF010001128.1:0-2886 GCA_964385675.1 uncultured Saprospiraceae bacterium | reverse complement strand
CGGAGGTATAATGACTTACTGCGTTCAGCTAATGTAAATAGAGTTTCAAATTCATTTTTTGTATTACTATTTAAATATATCTGATATTGTATGTTTTGAAGTTGAGTGAAAATACTAGTAATATCTTCATTATTATACCATTTAGATTCTTCGTATCCTCTGGTTTGTTGATTTATTTGAATTGTTAAGTCCAATGCTATTTCAGTAGTTTCTTTGGCAAGATGAAAAAGAGATAAATCTGCTTCTTGAATTCCTTTTTTATACAGGATATCTCCCTTTTCAACTAAAGTAAAGGCAATCCAATGAATTTCGGTAAAACCATTGAATTGAGAAGGGTTAGCGGCTATATCAGTATTGTTAAAAGATGGCGTACCTTCTATAATCCCTTTTTGAAAATATTCTAATGCCTTATCATATTGTTTTTTATATCTCATAACGAGTCCATGATAAATATGCGTAATATATTGCTCAGGACTTTCATATTTATGAGCTTCAAGTATAGCTTCCTCGGCTGAGTCATAATCTTTAATTTCGATATACCATAGGGTCAATTGTGTGTATAGGTTATTGAGTTCAATTGCTAAATCGGATTCTCCTTGAATCAAATTAATACTTTCTTTTAAATAACGAATAGCTTCGGTATAATTTTCTTGAGTGGCATGCAATTCAGATATTGCTAGTTTATAATCACTTTGTAATGTTTTATTTTGCCCTGCCAGTTGAATACCTTTATTTAGCCATTTTAGCCCTTCTTTAGGCTGCCCTAACACTCCATAAGCATTTCCGATTTGCGAATAACATAAATGAGGAACATCAGAAATTTCATTTTTTTCGATTTCTATAATGACTTGTTTACCATATCGTATAATGCCTTCAAAGTTTTCATACAGGACATCCATTAAGAACGAATTGAAATAAAGTGTATAGTAAGCGTATTTTGAGGTTTTCCCATCCGTAGTTTCTACAACTTGTTGGATTTCTTTTACTAAAGAAATAAGCTTATCATCTTCTCCTAAATACGCATACCTATTGACTAAAATTTTTCCGAGTCGAAAATATTTATCGCTTCCCTTAGGTAAGGTTTTTATCGCTTTTTCACCATATTGTATTGATTTATCAAAATTGACATTAACCAGATAGTTATATATACCTAGGTAAGTTTTTCCTAATGCTATTATTTCGTCATTTCCTAATTTTTCCACCGCTAACTGAATCACAGCTTTTCCATACGCTTCTGTTTTAGGATTTAAAGCTCTTCCATACTGATACGTCAATTCACTTTTTAAAGCAATCTCTTTTCGATAAAGTTTGTGAGGTTCATATAAAGCAATCGCTTTTTCCAACAAGGCTATTTTTGTGGAATCTCCGTCTTTTAGAGTCATAGCTTGTTGATAATATAAGTTGGCTTCTGTGGTATCTTTAGTGATAGTGTTTTGTGCAGTCAATATGCCTATCCATCCCATGGATAGTAAATAGGTAAAGAGTAACCTCATAATATTGGTGTTGTGTTGAAGCTGCTTATTAGCAGATACAAATTCAAATTGATGCCTTTAAAATGAGGATTGTTCCTAATCTTAACGGCATCATCTAAAGTGGTGTATGAAAATTATAATAAGTGTGCCTAAATATTAAATAAGTTTTGCCAATTATCTCCTTTTTAATAAAATAATTGAAAGCTCTTGGTTTCAAATATAGTGAAATTTTAGAAACTCTAAATACTATTCCTGACAAATAAATAACCATTACAGATTACTGAATCATGATCTCAATAGGGTAGGGAGGGGTATTTAAAATAGCATTGTAATTTTCTAAATTGTCTATATTTTGGTCATCCGAAATATTAAAAATTCCTTGATTTAAAACCCGTCTAATTTGTTGAATACTGATGATTTGACTATCTAGCATAAAGCCTAATTCTTTGTAATAGTTGCGTTTACTTAACTTTTCTAAGTTATCTGAACCAGATTCTGTTAGATTAATTTCTAAGCGTTTTCCTGTACTACTTTGAAAATCTTCGACTAGTTCTACCGTTTTTAGCTGCTCTTTTTGAATTGGTAAATCTGTTCTTTTTTGAATAAAGTAGAAAGGAATATATTCTAATTTATCAACAGTATAACTTTGCTTACTCCACACTAATTGTACTTTTTTGGGGAAGTATCGAATAACTCTTTCTTGTTGAAAATAAGTATCAATATTGGATTGATATTCTTTTAAAATAAAACCAAATATTATTGAAGTATGAGGGATATTAGCTTGTTCTGCTAACTGTAGATTGAGTAAAGATTGAATAGTCATTACTTCTTCCTTGATGGTAATCGGAATGGATTTGACCGCCCTATCAAATGATTTTTGTAATTCGGCTCTTTTGAATATTTCTACAATAGAACATTGTCCTGAATTGCCTATAAGTTGCTCCACAATTGGTGAAGGAGTTTCTGAAAAATTAATATTAATCGTTTTATTGGATACAGAACAGGAAACATCAGTACTTAGCCCTCTGATACCAAAACGTTGTTCTATAATATTTTTAATTGTGTTGATGTCGTTAGCGTTTACCTCAGTTGATGCTGAATGAACGGTTAAGGTATTGGTAGATTGAGTACAACCCATAAAAGGTATGAAAAGCAGTAACATAATCTTTTGAAACGAAATCATATAAATATCACATTTTGAGTACCTATTCTACTGATTTTTGGTATTATGAAATTCACATTATACCAAAAATTAATAAAAGCGGAGTGCTACTATAAATAATAAATTGTCAATTAATTGGATAAAATTAATTGTTAGTTTCTATGTTTTATAAATATAAAAATTAATACTTGAATAATAAAATTAATAATGATTAATGGATGTTTTAATTATTTGTAAATAATTGATAATTAG
>CAYLSF010001127.1:0-2886 GCA_964385675.1 uncultured Saprospiraceae bacterium | reverse complement strand
AACCAACACCAATATAATTTGCTATTGTAGAATCAGAATACCAGAAGTATTCAGTAGCATTTCCAGTGGCACTAATATTAACCTCACCCGCACCACATCTAGTAGCATCTACCCCTGTAGGGAATGATAATGCAGTAGCAGTAATATCTAACATTCCCATATCATTAGAAGCATCTTCATCCGTAGCATTATTAATAGTGACAGTAGCTGTAAAATTAACTGGACCACCAAGTGATGTATTGAACGGGCCTACTGTAACGATAATAGAATCTTCTGTTACTAATGGAGTAGTAACATTTTCTGATAAAGTCGTATTTGTAGCCCCTGTCATATCTACCTGTACCGTATAATCTGTTTCTGTAGTAAATCCATAATTAAAGATTTTTACATCTATCATTTGATTAACATCACCACAACCGGTTTCAGCACCAGTTACTTCTACAACTTGTAAATCGTGTGCTAATACCTCTCGCATCAAGAAATCATCTACTGCCATATCAGAAGCTAGACCTGTTCCTGTAGTACCTGTAAATCTACATTTCACTACTTTACCTGCATAACCTGTCAAATCAACAACAGCTTCATTCCATTGATTACCTTGATCTCCACTTAATGACCAAACCACATCGAATGCTCCAGTACCTGAAGAATCCACTTCAAAATTTAGTGTACCTGTATTAAAACCCCACATGTGATACCAGAAAGAAGCTTCTGGAGCAGATAATGCGGTTAAATCTATACACGGTGATACCATTGACATTGTAGAGTTTGTACATCCAGAAGCTTCTGTATATAAATAATTTCCAGCACCTGTTGCTCCTTGTGTATGGTCAAAATCAGGACCTGTACCTGTAGAGCCTGTATTGCCACTATTTACACTCCAGTCACTTCCATCTCCTAGTTCGTTTCTCCAGCCTGGTGTAGGAGCTACGTTTTGGCATCCTCCATCACTACAATTAAATAATACACATTGACTGAAAGCATCAAAATCTTCCATATAAGGGAATGTACTGACTACTGATGCACCGTCATTAAATCCAAGAGAAGTTAACTCATCATTCCAAGGACGCTCGTCAATAGGTGTAGTAGCAGCACTAGCTGTAATAATCAACTGACCAGGTGCTGTTAAATCTACCAACGTAGTGAAAGAATAAACATCAGTGCCATTAGGAGGAATATTACCGACGTACTGCTCTGTAGCTACTGGATTCCCATTAACAAGTAATGACATATCTATTGTAGTTGCTGGAGAAGCTCCAAAATTGGTGATTTCAACAGTAACTGTTTCCGCATTAGTTAGGGGAGTACAACCTCCAATAGCAGGGCCCAATAATGCTGTAACTCCCGCATCAAAAGCAGGTGCTTCACCAACTCTAAAATCATCAATTGCTATATCTGACTCAAGACCTGGTCCAGTAGTTCCTACTAATCTAAACGTAACGACTTGACCAATATAAGCACCAATTGGTACAACAGCTTCGTCCCAAAGGTTACCTTGATTACCACTTAATGTCCAAATCGTTGTATATCCACTACCATCATCAACTTGTAAATCTAAAGTTCCCATATCACTACCCCACATGTGATACCAGAAAGAAACTTGAGGAGCAGTTAACCCTACGATATCAAAACATGGAGATTCTACACTCATTACATTATTACTACAACCAGTTGCTTCTGTATATAGATATCGACCAGAACCAGAAGTATGATCACTTGATGGACCTGTGTTGAATGAACCTGTTGCTCCAGCTTGAATATTCCAATCTGCTGTATTTGTTCCAATATCATCTACTTGAGACCATCCTGGTGTGTTAGGTGCATCTTGACAAGTCAAATCATTACAATTAGACGCACAAGGAGTCCAAGTATCAAAGGTTTCAAAATATGGATAAGTATTGATAAAACCTTGTCCAAAGGTTTGCATTAAGGTATCATTTCCAGGATTCGTTTCGGTCGGTGATGTTACAGCCACTTGTATAGTGTGTTGCCCTGGAACAGATAGATCTGCTTGTTGACTCATAATATGAAAAGCAGATGCTCCCGGAGCCACCGTTGGTACAAAAATATTATCAGTAACAGAAAATACACCATCTACCCACATAGAAACTTGAATACCACTTTGTGGATTTACACCAATATTTTTTAATTGTACTACAACTAATTCATTAGCAGAATAAGAACACAGCAATGAATCTGGAGCGATAAACCCTTCTACGATCATATCATCGCTAAATACCTGACCAGGTGCTGTGATCTCAAAATTATCAACTCCAACATACCATTGCCAGCCATTACCGTCATCATAGGTAAATCTTACTTGAAAATTAGCATTTAAATATGGAGAAATGTCGATGGTAGCATGTGGATAAGTACATGTTCCCCATGACCCACAATCATTTTGTGAAACACTTAGTACATTTGCCCAAGTTGTACCATCAAATACATCTACACTAAAATTACTACCACCAAGATGACGATAATTATAATCAAAATCTAATGTGGCAAACGTTTGAGCGGATAAATCTATAACTGGCGAAAATAATTCAACAGTAGAGGCAGCAGCACTTGAGCCAATAATATCATCATCGAAATAAGCCATTCCTGTGCCATCAAGATTGCTACCTCCATTAGCACCAAATTGCCAATCATCTACTCCATTTACGATATTGGTAGTCCAACCAGAAGGCATACCAGCAGCGTCAAAGTTTTCGGATTGTAACACTACAATAGCTTGTGCTTGAAGTGCTACAACAAATATTCCTGTAAGAAATACGGATAGTAAAATTTTTTTCATCATAATTTCGAATTAGCGTTTAAAGAATTATTACGCCCCTAATTCTTAATTTCCTTTAGGTGTCGCTTTTGTGTAAATTGGTTGAATTT
>CAYLSF010001126.1:0-2887 GCA_964385675.1 uncultured Saprospiraceae bacterium | reverse complement strand
CTACACCTTTACTGATGAGATCATCTAATGTTGGAAGGAAATTTATTATGTTGAGTTAAGCGTACTGGGTATCTTCTTCCTGATAGCTATTAGGATTGGCGTGAATGCTTTTGCTCTTTGTTGCTACTTAATCTATTAGAGGCAACCAATGAATTTCAATTGATAAGCAAAGCGTGAAAAAATTGGTACAATAATACAAGGTCAAAATTTTGTAGCTAACAACTAGGGCTCGTAAAAGGAGCAGTCTAAAAATGACTTTTCGAGGTGTCAAGAATATTGCTTTGGCTTCGGGCAATTTTAACATTGATAGGCTCAAAAATAGCTTTCTAGAGTGTTAGGAATAGTGATTTAGCTTCGGGCAATTTTAATCTTAATAAACCCAAAATACAAGACCTACAGTAAAATAAAATTAGCTAAGTATTGGATAATGTTACTAAGGGAACTATCTTAGTGATTGTTCAGATTTATGGACGAAATTTGATACCCAGTTTGAAGAACAATGTAAAATAAAAAATTTAAGGTATGTCACTAATAAACTCAACATCGTCCAGCATCAGCATAATTACTTTCGCTAGTCGCTGCTGCGGTTAATCGTTAAACAAAATTTAGGAATATGCAAGAAAGACATAGAAATAGAGCAGCATACTTCAAAGAACAGGGGATAACTACAAAGAAGTATGTAATACCTTATATAGAAAAAGTTAAGAAAATAAAACAAGGAACTCGTGTGCTTGAGATTGGATGTGGGGAAGGAGGGAATCTATCTCCATTTATAGATTTAGGATGTGAAATTATTGGAATCGACTTAAACAGTAAGCAAATAGAAAATGCAAAATTATTTTTAAACGAGAATTACGACACCTCCAATACCCAATTGTTAAATGCAAACATTTACGATATTAATTATGAAGAGATTGGGAAGTTTGATATTATATTTCTCCGAGATGTCATTGAACACATTCCAGATCAAGATAAGTTTATGAAACACTTAAAATCATTCATAAATCCTAATGGAGTTATTTTTTTTGGATTCCCTCCATGGAGAATGCCATTTGGTGGGCATCAACAAATCTGCCGAAGTAAAGTATTGAGTAAGTTACCATACTTTCATTTGTTGCCAAATATACTCTATAAGTCAATTTTGAAATTATTTGGAGAAAAAAAGGGTACTATTAATTCATTATTGGAAATTAAAAGTACAGGAATAGGTATCAATAAGTTTCTAAAAATTGTAAGTGAAAATAACTACCAATTTATGCTTAAAGATTTATACTTAATTAATCCTAACTACGAAATTAAATTTGGCTTAAAGCCCCGTATTCAATTTCGCATTATCAGAGAGATACCATATTTAAGAGACTTCTTTACTACTTGTATGTACTGCATTATAAAAGAAAAAAAAACTTTGTCTAATAAATAAAGCTGCGCTCCAGATGGCAATCCCGAGCGTGTAGCTAGTGTCCCGAAAAAATCGGGATGTATCATAGAACGATATTGGCATCTGTAAAGATGCCAATATCGTTTTTTAGTTCTATTCTAGTCCTTTGCTTATGAGGGTAGGTAGCTTGTTGAAGTTTCTATACTTTATTACCACCTAGACCTTCAATGAGGAGATAATCTAATGTTGGATGGAAATTTATTATCTTGGGGTAAAAGTAATGGGTATCTTTTTCCCGATAGCTATCTGGATTGGCATGAATACCTTCATCTGTCGTTGTTGCATGTTCTGTTACAGCTAGTTTAAAACACACCAATAAATAATTTATCGATGAAATTTATAAAACCTTTGAGTACTATTCTGATATTTCTCTTGCTAATCATCAATTCATTGCAAGTCCAAGCTCAAGACAAGACTGAAATTATCTCTAGTTTCGACCTTGAAACAAAGGGGGCTGGAATATTAGTAAGTTACACAAATGCCAGAAATGACATTGAATGTATCTCTTGTGTATTACAGACTATATCCGACAACCCTATTAACCATTTTGCAATCTATTCAGGACTCACACATAAATTAACTATTAATAGAAAGTTTGAATTTGAAACTGGTGTTTTCGTGGAGGAGAGAAGTTTCTCGGGTGGTAGTAATACAATGGACAATTGGGTAATCTATCCCAAAATACTCCTTTCTGGTAGTGATTCAATAGAATTTCTTAATAGAGATTTTCGGTATAAACTTATGGGCGGTGATTTTTGGAATCAAGATTTTGACGATTTTTTACGCATTCATAATCTCGATTATCAAGGACTTAATGGGGAACTTGGGTTTAAGAATTATACACTTGGATTTTTAATAGTCGGTGATTTAGCTACCAACGTCCAGCTTGGTCTTCATCAATTACATAAGTACTATGTAAGTGGTGATTTTAATAATATTGGTATCACAATATTTTTGAGCGATAACTATCTTACGGAAAGGCATGTCCAGCCACAGGATTTTAACATAGGAAGTAGTATGAGTATTAATTTTTCAGATAAAATCAATTTTAGGTCGCAAGTAGAGTTTCGGCTGAATGAACAGTTGGGTAATTCTTATGCAGTAGGTGTTGGGGTTTCTGGAAAAATTAAAAGTCTTGAATTTAATAGTAAACTAAAATACTATAAAGCAGAATTTAATCGAGGTTATGGAACGAGTAAAATCCTATCCGATGAAGAGAGACCCTACAGAAATGGGAACAATTATGTCGGAGAGCAACTATACCCACTTAGAAATTTTTATAGAACCTATAGTCAATGGGCAAACTACACAAAGCGAAGCAATAGGGATTTGTTGGGCTTTGAATTAAGTGTTTTATGGGAAAAACAATTGCGGGGAGATTACTTCTTCTTCTCTGATATTGACTTGAATATAATTGGAAATCCACAGACTAGGACAGGAGAAACAATA
>CAYLSF010001125.1:0-2887 GCA_964385675.1 uncultured Saprospiraceae bacterium | reverse complement strand
AATCAATTTAACATCTATAACCTTAATATGATTTTATAACCCAACCTAAAATTGATATTCAAAAGCACTATATTATTTAAAAGAATTTTGCTACTTTTATACTCCAATTTAAAATTTGGGAAATACCCACAAGTCACATCATTTATACCATTATTTTAGAACGCAATTATGTCTAGTAGGAGAAGTTTTTTAAAAACCGTGAGCAGCACTATGCTACTCAGCGGAATAGGGGTTTTACCGCTTCATGCAATCGCTAAAGAACCCGAAATAACTCACTTAACTATATTGCATACAAATGATGTACACAGTAGAATAGAACCCTTTGAAAGTGGTAGATACAAAGGATTAGGTGGCATTGCTAAAAGGGCAAGCCTAATACAAAACGTACGGAAAGAACAAGAGCATGTATTGTTATTGGATGCTGGGGATATGTTTCAAGGCACACCTTATTTTAATTACTTTGGTGGTGAGCTAGAGTTTAAACTGATGCAGCAATTACAATACGATGCAGCAACGATTGGAAATCATGACTTTGATGCAGGAATTGATGGATTGCATAAGCAACTAAAACACATCAAATTCCCTTTGTTAAGTGCTAATTATGATTTTCAGGATACAGTAATGAATGGAAGTGTAAATCCTTATAAAATATTTCAAAAAAAAGACATTCGAGTGGGTGTGCTTGGCATTGGAATTGAGCTAGAAGGACTTGTACCAAAACGACATTATAAAGCAACTCGTTATCTTGATCCAATCAAGAAAGCAAATTATTATGCTAGTATTTTGAAGGATGACGAAAAATGTGATTTTGTAATTTGCCTATCTCATTTAGGTTATGAATACAAAACCAATAAAGTCTCTGATGTAGTATTAGCTAAGGCTAGTAAAAATATAGATTTAATTATAGGTGGTCATACACACACCTTTTTAAATCAGCCTACGGTAGTACAAAACGCAGAAGGAGAAGAAGTTCTAATAAATCAAGTCGGTTGGGCTGGAATTATATTAGGACGAATAGATGTTTATTTTGAGCGGAATTATAAAAAACGCTGCTCTACTTGTAAGAATATGCTTGTAAATTAGGAGATAACTTGAAGCCTTCATTTTAGTCACTTCACTTTATCCATATCAATTGTAATATAGATCATGATTTTTAATGATAGCAAAACGGTATCATTAAAAATTTGTGTCTCTATTTGAATGTACTAAACGATACACGTACTCAATTTTAATTATTACATTAGCATCAACTGTTATCTTAATTTGATCATTACTCAACACCTTAAATCGTGTTATATAATACAATGGAGAAAACCTACGAAACGGTTTGGAATAATTGCTTAAAAACAATACGAAAGAATGTCAACCCTCAAAGTTTTAAGACATGGTTTGACCCTATCAGACCTGTAAAGCTAGATGGGGAGATATTGACGATTCAAGTACCCAATAAATTCTTTTATGAATGGCTCGAAGAACATTATGTTACCTTGCTTAAAATGACAATTCGTCAAGAATTAGGCATCAAAGGCAAATTAGAATATCAAATTGTTACAACACCTCGTAAAAAAAGAGATAATCAAATATCTATTCAAGATCGAGGAGGAAAACATCAATCTATCGGTAATCGCTCTATTCTCAAACCTGGTGTATCAGATAGGATTAAAAACCCGTTTGTAATTCCGGGTATTAAGAAAATGCAGATTGATTCTCAGTTAAATCCAAATTATACTTTTGATAACTATATCGAGGGAGATTGTAACCGTTTAGCTCGTTCTGCAGGTTGGGCTGTTGCAAAAAAACCAGGTGGCACAGCATTTAATCCTTTAGTGATTTTTGGTCAAGTAGGGTTAGGGAAAACGCATTTAGCACAGGCTGTTGGAAATGCTGTAAAAGAGAAACTGACAGATAAGACTGTTTTATATGTATCTTCTGAGAAATTTACAAATCAGTTTATAGAATCCTTGAAGAATAATGCAGTTAATGATTTCGTCAATTTTTATCAATTAATAGATGTATTGATAGTGGATGATATTCAGTTTTTAGCGAATAAAATTAAAACACAAGAGATTTTCTTCCACATTTTTAATCAGTTACATCAAGGGGGAAAGCAGTTGATTTTGACTTCCGATCGTCCTCCAAAAGATTTGGATGGCATGGAAGAGCGATTGATTTCAAGATTTAAATGGGGATTATCAGCAGATTTACAGACACCTGATTTTGAAACTCGTATGGCAATTATTCAAACGAAAATTCAAGATGAGGGAGTTGATTTACCCAAAGACGTAATGGAGTTTATTTCTTACAATATCAAGAGTAATATTAGAGAATTAGAAGGTGTTTTGATTTCTTTAGTGGCTCAGTCTTCATTGAATCGTAGAGAAATTGATCTGAATCTAGCCAAGGATGTTATCAAAAACTTTGTAACGGAGATTTCTAAAGAAATTACAATTGAGTTTATCCAAAAATTAGTAGCAGAGCATTTTGATATTACCGTGGATAAAATTCAAGGTAAGACCCGTAAGCGTTCCGTTGTAATTGCTCGGCAGTTGTCTATGTATTTGGCTAAAAATCTTACGAATAAATCTTTAAAAGCAATTGGGGCGAATTTTGGAGGTAGAGACCATAGTACTGTAATTTATTCTTGCAGGGCAGTTAGAGATATGTTAGATACAGATACCTTATTCAAACAAACGGTACATGAGTTAGAAAAGAAGATTAAGATGAGCTTGAATGGTTAATTTTGTCAATTTTAAACATACTCTAAAGATTCAAAAAAGTTTGAGATTTTTTAAAGTTGTTGGAACTTTTTAAAGTTTAAAATAATTACAAGATTATCTATTAAAAAGTGCAAATAGATTAGGATTTATATAAATCCTATTGTATCTTT
>CAYLSF010001124.1:0-2895 GCA_964385675.1 uncultured Saprospiraceae bacterium | reverse complement strand
TAGTCGGTAAATTTAAGTGATTATATTCAATGACAATTCCCTTATTTTTATCTTCAATCATATTACCATTCGCATCGTAAATATAGTCATCTCCATTACCGTTTCCATCCTTAAACCCTTTTAAGGCTTGTGGTCCCTCATAAGTTGAGCCTTCAGAAACACTTTTCAGTTGATTGCGATTATTGCTGTGATACGCATAACTTAGGTCATCTATTATATCGTAGTTTGTTCCTACATTTTGACTATTTAGATTTGTTGCTCCATTGCGTTGTAGCGTTTGAATATTACCATTAATATCATAACTCGCATTCATATTATAGACATTCGCTTTGTGTAGGGCAAATTGTCCATTTTCAATTTCTCCATAAGTTGCGGATGTTAAACGATTTAAATCGTCATATTGAAAACCATATTCTTGTATATTTTGACCTCGTACTCGCTCCCGATAGCTATCGGGATGCATCCCTGCAATATTACCATTGTATTGTGCTTGTGCATTTAAGGTTGCATTGGCTATCTCTTAGATTACATTTTGGTTTTATAAAAATCTGAATTAAATAGACAATCATTCATGTATTCAACATCACCTTTTAGTAACTGACCAGAACGTGTAATTGGATGCTTCCAATATTCTTTATTCCAATCACATAAGCAAAATGGTAACTCATCAAAATACATAGAAAACGAAAAATCACAACCTTCAATACAATTAATTAAACTGCAAAGATCATTATTAGTCAAGAAATAAGATGCTTTAGGTAACACTCCAACAACTAAACGGGTTCCTTTAATATTATTGCTATAACTAATATTATAAAATCCAAATAATATGACTAAATCTCTTGTTTCCTCCTTATGAAAACATGAAATTGTGGTAGGTTCAATGATATTTTTAGATACTGCTCCACAAACAATGTTATCAGTTCCTTTGAGATAAAATTGAATGGACGATGGATTCTCATATGAGACTGTTTTTGATAAAATTTCTTCCACTATGTTACTTTGAGATAATGGAGTAGTAAAATCACCCACTCTTATGTAATTATTACAATTATTTTGTAGTATACTTTTATAGTTTTTTGCTGTTTGATATATTTCTTGTGAAAGTCCTATATACTTAGCTAAACAATTATTTTGCACATTAGATAGCTGTTGATTTATAGATGTTTTATCTTTTTGTGTTTTACATCCATTTATTAGAAGGTAAAGCAAAAACAAAAGTAAATAATTCATTTTTTTCATAAATATTTCTTTTGCATTGGTTATTGATTTCCCCTTTACATCTATAATAGAGTTATCAAACTATAAATATACTAAATTAGGGGAAACGAAAAGTAATTTTTATAATATGATATTTTGAAAAAATACGAATAATTTTTCTAAAAAACTATCATCCCATGCAGCCTGCAAACGTTGATTTTTAATTCCAATTTTAGATAACTGAGCGTTTTTAAGTAAACCAAGAGAAAATCTACGAGTAGCAGCAAAGTTAGCAGCTGCATTTTTATCTCTAATCTTACATTTGTCCTCGTTAAAAGAAACGTCTAAAGACCAGTGTAATTCATTTTCAACTGTCCAATGTTTGCGAATACAATGAGCTAGTATTTTTGCATTAGGCTCTAAACTAGATAAATAATAACGCTTTTGGACACTTGTTTTGTTATTAATAGTTCGTATTGCTTCTACGCAAATTAGTGATTTTAATTTTTTCCATCCTTGTACATCAGGAAAGTATTTTAAATTACTAATAATTTGGCAAGTACGTTTTTCATAACGACCATGAGCGTTTTCTTCGCTAGAGAAAATATCAACTATTAAAGCTGTATTAACAAATGTTTCAAAGAAACTTTCAATCTCTAAAAATAGATGTTTATTATTCTTTTTAAGAGCTAATAAGTAATCTGCTTTTTTATTGATGATAAGTTCAGCAGTTGCTTTAAAACTAGCAATAGCATCAATCGTAACCACTGTTGATTGTAAATCTAGTAGTTTTATAAGTTGTGGTATAGCTGTTTTTTCACAACATTTATTTTATATGATTTGCTGCCCGATTGTCACACCGTTATTGCTACAATAAGCACTAACAATTTGTAACGCACTACGGGTGTGTTGATTACCTCTTCGAGTAGCTCGTAATGATTTTCCGTCAATGTGTATCATTTTAGACGCTAAATCCTCATGACCTAAAGTAGAGGAAATAGATGAAGTATTATCAACAGCATTTTGTAACCAAATTGCTAAAAGTTGAGCTAACTCTGATTTTTTCAACATCATCAATATATATCGAAATATATCATGTGATGGAAGGCGATTATCTTGAATTAAATCATGTTTTGTTAAAAAATCTTTTTTACTTGAAGCAAAAGTAGCAATAGCAACGAAATCGTCCGCTCCTGCTATAACAGCAAGAATAAAGATGAATAATAAATTATGTAATTCGTATCGACGTCCTCTATTTTTACGAAAATCCTGAATTTTACGGGTCTCAAGTACAAGTAACTTTATTCCACTCATAATTTGATTTTTTTTGAAATCAAAATTAGGAGTCTTGAATTCAATTATTTACATATTGGAGAAATAACTTTTCGTTTCCCCTAAAGAATTCAATTACTTTAATTGATACCCTAGTAACACTTCCTTTTTCCTCAGCCTTTGTATTCAGGTCTATAGATAACGTATAATTAGATGCTCTGAATAAATTCCATAATTTCGTAAAAGTTTTAGAATTTTTTCCTCTAGCTTCTATCTTTGATACAGGATTTTTTTGCTTTTCTCTTTCACGGCGAGCTTCTTCTGCCATTTCATCATGTTGAGCTCTTCTTTCATCTGCTGTTTTATAACCCGATACATTCCCACCACTCGTATAAGCCCTACCATCAGGATCTATTAGCATAA
>CAYLSF010001123.1:0-2898 GCA_964385675.1 uncultured Saprospiraceae bacterium | reverse complement strand
TAATGACTACTAACCAAATAATACCATTCTATATAAAATCGCTTTTTGTTGAAAATGGGCAGGAAGTAAAGAAACCTTTAGCGGATTTTTCGTTACTTCCATATTCCGATAATAATAATACATTTCAGAATAAAGACGTACCATTTGTGGGTATGTCAGTTACACCAGAATATCAACTAACAGATATTCTACCTAAGGGTGTACACTTACATTTTATCCTACCTGAAATTCTAACTAGCGAATACCCATATGGGAATGGTCATCCTCCTATTCCTAATCGATGGTTAATTATTCGTAAAGGTAGCTCTAATAGTTCAGAACAAAAATGGTTGTTCAAAAGTGACTATATGGATGTTGAAAAACAACTAGAACTTATTCCGATACAAACGAATGTATTTATTCCGTTCAAACCTAAGCATGATACTCCTGATTACCAAACAGTTTTTAGTAAAGATGGATATACTTCGAAGCAACCATTCAGATATGTAGGCAAAGTAGAAAAAATAGATAGTAACTCAGTGAATTCTACGATTGAGTTCGATGAAAATAAATGGTCTTTTTATTTTGATAATCCTCTAACATGTACGGGATACGGAGATCCATATTTTTCTCTTTTCTATCCCAACTGTAAGACAGTATTAGGCTTTTGGGATAGTGAAGGCACATCTACAGATGAATATACGGTCTATGGATGGTGGGAAGATATTGAAGCTCGAAGTTGGGATGCTCTCGCTTGGCAACAATATAGTAATTACTTAAAGCAGCATACTTCGTCCTTAGATTTTAATCCGAAACAACAAAACTGGGATGTAATTGATGAAATTACAGAGGTTTGTATTAAAAAAGGTGTTATTATACCCAGTGTAGATGACACAACAAATGATATAGATATCGATTCTATTCGTTTTTCTTTTCCACACGTATTAAAATTTGATACTGATTACTTCAATGCCTTAATTAATAATGACTCTAGTTATCAAGGTTTACCAATACAACCTATCACTATACAACAACTTCAACAAGCTAAAAAATCATATAATATCACTTTTGCTAATACAGCAACTGAGGCTGCAGCTACATTTATTGCTGATAAAATGGCTAAGGAGAAGACACATGATATTAACCAAGATATTCAAGAGAGAATCGATGAAATCCAAGCACTCCATGACAAATGGTCCACAGACAATGAAGAACTAATTGATGAGTTTAATGCATTAGTTGGAACAGTTTCCAGAGATAAACTCATTCAGATTGTACGCGAAAAAATAGGCGAAGAAAATCTTGTAGGAACAAAAAAAGAACAACTAAATATTATAAAACAGAATTTAAAAGAGCTAAGTGAAAGTGATAAACAACAATACAATAAAGTCCTTTTAGAGGATATTTTCGAGGCGTTACAATTAGGTTTTTTAGAACGAGAGCATCTTGATGTTAGTGATAAGTTTGAAGAATATAAGCATCGACAGGGATTTGAGCAGATTGATGGCCCTTCATATTATGACATTGGTTATGATTTTACTAAAAATGAAGAAAATACAGCTACAACAAATGAAGCACAGAGTATCTCAGTACAACAAGCTTATAATATTCTAATCAAAAATAAAAATATAAACCAACAACTAGAGACTATTAGCACTGCAATTGGTGAATTAAACACCATTAAGCATCAAATTCATGACAATCTAGGCAATATTACTTCTGCTCGAGAGCATTTATATGATATTTGGAATAAATTCTTAAACTATCATGTTGATAAAAAAAATCCTAATGATATTAGTTTAAATCGAGCTATAGGTGTACAACTCTCTTTTCAGAATGAAGATAAAGAGGTGAACGCTAATGATTATTGGGTCATCATGCTACATCAAATGGGTAAGCTATTGCAATTGGAGCAAAAAACCTATTTATTTGGTTATGAAATAGAAGGTAATGAGCAATTTCAAGTTATCGGAAATGTAATTAATAATTTCATCAATCAACATCATCTTGTCCAAAATTTAGAACTGGTAGAAAATAACGATGATAGTCTTAATATTCTTTTAAATAAGCTAGAAACTATTCATAAATACCCATCATTAGTTGCTATCACTGAAACTTTCAAGAGTAACATCAATAAATTATCAGAAAACTTAAACGAACAAGAAACACTTTTTGGTGAAATCAAATGGGAGAATTTAAGAACTAGAATTGAAGAGTATTCTGTATCCGTATCTAATTATGAAGATAAAGTGATGAGTGATGATGATACTAGCTTTCTTGATATAATCGAAGCTGTTCAAATTGAAAAAATTCAAGAGCAACATACCATCCAGTTAGATGCTATTAATAATGCCAAACAAGAATTAGAAGCTTTAATTGATAACAACGAGATTTTACAATTACTCGATAGTAAAATACTTTTAATACGTAATTATTATATAGATGTCATTCAAAAGCCATTACCTAATAGTTTTTTACAACCAATAGAGCATCTAACCCATGACGAATACTTGTTGAATTCATATAAAAAAGAAGCAATAGAAGACCTATCAAATCTTATACAAGAAGTAGAGTATGAAAATGAGTTAGAAAATAAACGATTATACGATGCGGTAAATATATTACATCATCATAATGATTTACTTTCAGAGCTATTGGATAATTTGCAACTATCGACCCTTGACCAAGTACATGAGATTTCTAGTGTATTATCTCATATTGATGAAACATTAGCTATCATTAGGCAGCATAAAAGTGAGGAAATAGTCACAGGATTAAATGCTGTTGAAGAACAATTCCAAATCTGCCTAACCTATGAAATGAAGTTCTATAAAATCATTGAAAATCAAGAAACGCTTAAAACTGAATTTATAGAACCGGCAGAACACATACCAGAATTAATCGAAGAAGCTATTAACC
>CAYLSF010001122.1:0-2899 GCA_964385675.1 uncultured Saprospiraceae bacterium | reverse complement strand
AATAAAATTTATAAAAGTCACTAAAATTTTGTTTCAAAAATAAAGCGATTAAAATGTAAAGTGCATACATTATACCAAACAAAAATTCATTGAAATTTAGTATCTTTGTAAGTCGATATATCTTAATAATTTTTCAAATAATTTATGGCTTCAACTGAAAAGATAATACCAATCAATATAAGTGAGCAAATGAAATCGGCTTATATTGATTACTCAATGTCTGTTATTGTATCAAGAGCTTTACCTGATGTGAGAGATGGTTTAAAACCTGTACACAGAAGAGTATTGTACGGAATGTCTGGCTTAGGACTTGCATATAATAAAGCACACAAAAAATCAGCGAGAATTGTAGGAGAGGTATTGGGTAAATATCACCCTCATGGTGACTCCTCCGTATATGATGCAATGGTGCGAATGGCGCAACCATGGTCTTTGCGGTATCCTTTAGTAGATGGACAAGGTAATTTTGGTTCAATGGACGGCGATAGTCCTGCAGCAATGCGTTATACAGAGGCCCGCTTACAAAGAATTAGTGATGAGCTTTTAGCTGATATTGAGAAAGATACAGTTGATTTCAAATTAAACTTTGATGATACATTAAAAGAGCCTACGGTATTACCAACCAAGATTCCTAATCTCCTGATCAATGGAGCCTCAGGTATTGCTGTTGGTATGGCTACAAATATGCTTCCGCACAATCTTACAGAAGTCATCAATGGTACAATGGCTTTGATAGATGATGAGGATATTACTATAGAGGGATTGATGCAGCACATTACTGCACCTGATTTTCCAACAGGTGGGATTATTTATGGTTATGATGGGGTTAAAGATGCGTTTGAAACAGGTAGAGGACGAGTATTAGTCAGAGGAAAGGCTGACATAGAAGTAACAAAAACGGGAAGAGAAGTAATTGTTATTAATGAAATTCCATATCAAGTTAATAAGGCTTCATTAATCGTCAAAATTGCTGACTTGGTTAACGAGAAGCGCATTCCTGGTATTTCTGATGTCAGAGATGAATCTGACAGAAAGGGATTGAGAATAGTTGTGGATGTTAAGAGAGATGCAAATGCAAATGTTGTCTTAAGTCAATTGTATAAATATACACCGCTTCAAACTTCATTTGGTGTAAATAATATCGCTTTAGTTGACGGACGCCCTGTTTTGTTGAACTTAAAGCAAATGATAAGTGAGTTTGTAAAGTTCCGTTTAGAAGTAGTACAGCGTCGTACACAATATGATTTAAATAAGGCGGAAAAACGAGCTCATATATTAGAAGGATTGATTATTGCTCTAGATTATATTGACGAAATTGTTGAGCTAATCAAGAAGTCGAAAAATGCAGATGAAGCTAAGGGGAAATTGATGAAAGGAGAGTTTGCAACAGATAAAAATGTGACACTTTCTGAAGCACAAGCAAAAGCCATTTTGGAAATGCGTTTGCAGCGTTTGACTGGATTAGAACAAGATAAATTGAGAGCAGAGTATGCTGAAATATTGAAGCATATCAATTACTTGAAATCTATTTTGGCGGATGAAAACCTCCAACGAAGTATTATTAAGGAAGAGCTAGAAGAGATAAAAGAACGCTTTGGCGATGAGAGAAGAACGGATATTGACTTTGCAGGTGGTAACATTAGAATAGAAGACATGATTGCGAATGAAGAAGTGGTGGTTACTATTTCTCATTTGGGATATATTAAGCGTACAAAGACAAGTGAATACCGTGTTCAAAATAGGGGGGGAAGAGGTGCAAAAGGTTCTAAAACTCGTAATGCAGATTTTGTAGAACATTTATTTGTAGCTTCTACCCATAACTATTTGTTGTTATTTACGGAGCAAGGAAAATGTCATTGGCTACGGGTGTACGAAATTCCTGAGACGGCAAAGACGGCAACAGGACGAGCTATTCAAAATATTCTAAGTTTACCAAAAGACGATAAAATTAGAGCTTATATCGTTGTTCAAGATCTAGAAGATAGTGAGTTTTTAGACAATAACTTTATAATGTTCTCTACTCGAAAAGGATTAGTGAAAAAGACACAAGTTAGGGCGTTTTCAAGACCTAGAGCAAATGGTATTAATGCTATAACTATCAACGAAGGCGATCAATTAATAGAAGCTAAATTGACAAACGGCTCAAATCAAGTTATTTTAGCCTCTAAAAGAGGGTATGCCGTTCGTTTCGATGAAACTAATGTTCGTCCTATGGGAAGAACTGCTGCAGGAGTCAGAGGTATTTTAATTACTGAAGAAAATAATGAAGTTGTTGGAATGATATGTATTGATCCAAACGACGATGAAAAAACAGTTTTGGTGATTTCTGAAAAAGGAAATGGTAAACGTACAGAAATTGACGAGTATAGAACAACAAATAGAGGTGGAAAAGGAGTAAAGACACTACAAGTAACCGAAAAGACAGGGAATTTAGTTGCTATGAAATATGTGGCAGATACGGATCAGCTAATGATTATTAACAAATCAGGTATTGTTATACGTACTACTTTGGATAATATTCCTGTTTTGGGACGTGCTACACAAGGAGTAAGAGTGATTAAAGTAGATAAGAAAGATGAGATAGCTGATGTCGCATTAATTCCTAGAGATGAAGAAGAAGAGCAAGAAGTGGAACAGAATGAGGAAGCCGTTACAGATAACGAATAATAGATAGATTGCTACATACACTATTGAAAAGTCAACTTAGAATAGGTATAAAGGGATTAATCAAAAAAATCGTGACTCAAAAGTGTAATTTACACGTCTAAATGAGTAAATAACTAAATATGACATTAATTTGAAATGTTTAAATATGCTAATTTCAACTCTAATGCCGTTGTTTAGGAAGTAAAGATTACTAGCAGACTTGATACTAATATATGAGGTTTCAAGTTCACAC
>CAYLSF010001121.1:0-2904 GCA_964385675.1 uncultured Saprospiraceae bacterium | reverse complement strand
ATTAGAATAATTTGATGACTAAGAGGATTCATTACAGGGTTTTTGATCCTATTTTAAAAGATTAATATTACAATACTTTATAACTCGACAGATTAGATTATTGTATTTTCCAGCATACAATTTAGGGGAATAAAAAAGGGAGGAGGTCAATTATATTAACCTCCTCACAAATTAGCTTCTATCTTGTTTTATTTTGATAACTATTAGGGATTCTTATCATGCGTCCTATTGATTTATAATCAATTTTTTTGTTTGATATCCATTATCAATAAAATAAACTCCACTCGCTAAATGAGTAATATCTAACTGTTTTTTACCCTTAATATCGTGTTGAAGTACCACTTGACCGTAGAGATTTCGGATCGATACCATTTCATTGGTATTGGATTCAATCGTTAAAAACCCTTTGGTTGGGTTAGGGTATATTTTTAGATTTTGCTTTTGAATATCGGATTGAATGAGAAGAGCAATCGTCTCTGAATATTCGTATTCGCCATCAAAATCAACTTGTTTTAAGCGATAGTAATTTTTACCATGAACAGGATTCAAGTGTATAAATTCATACAATTGATTGTGGATAGTGCTACCATTTCCATTGACTTTTCCAATAGATTCAAAATCTAATCCATTCCAACTCCATTGTATTTCAAAATAATCATTATTAACTTCGGTAGCCGTTTCCCAATGCAATAAAACGTTTTCATTTTGTTGTTCAGCTTGAAAATCAACCAATTCCACAGGGAGCGGAGCGTAACTACAGCTACCGTTATCGGAGTTAGCACTAGGATTATAATTTGTTGCAAAAGGATCCATACAGCCTTCAACTTTGGCAGGGCAATTGGTCGTGGATTCAGAAGAAGGACAGGAAGCAGTTGGGCCAACTCTGTACGTATGATCTATTTCAGCCCCCTTAAAACAGCGAGGAATGTAAGGGTAATTATCGGTCAATACATAATAATACGTACCATACGGATAATCAGGCGTTACAGCAAATCGCCCATTGCAAGAATCTAGTACCGTTGTGGTATATTCATAATCTTCATAATAGGTGCCGTCATACGTGCCATCAGGAGCGGTAAGTCCATCGCCAGGTCTAGAGCCCGAGCGTAAAGAATAGCCAGAGGACAGCGTTACCACAGGACTATTTGCATCATTAGGATTCTGATACACATATTTATAATAAATTGGAAAGCCATCCGCAGCATAGCCAACAATAGGGGAATGTGCTGAACCATCAATCCCTAAGTCATTGGTTAAATAATCTTCAGGGGCTTTATGATAGTGATAATAACCATTACCCGTCATGTGTCCCCCGTTAAGTGTCCCCATACTTTGCCCAAGACTAGTGGTTGTAGAGGTGGCTTCTACATTCCAATCCATATTATTGGAACCATCATCGTTGACAAAATATTCGGTAGCACTAGGTGCAAGACGAACTCCGTTGAGCAAGACCCCAAATCTATAATTATCCGTACATCCTGCAGTCGTTTCTACGCTTTCATAGATGGAAGTCGTCCATGACTTTTGCTCTGGAAAGGCACACATATTATATTCATGATCTTGTTCTGTGAGCGTAAAGTTTTGGGTATAATCATCAGAATGATTCGGATAATTGTTAGTGTAGCAATAACGAACCCTATCTACAACTTCAATACAAACCGCATTCGCACCCGTCGTATTATAAACGGCGTCCTCATCGCAAGTCTGCCCTAATAAAAGAATTGGTAATAATGTGATAGTAGTTATTAATAGTGAATTTTTCATAAAAATGTGCTTTATTCGTAACGTCGAATTCATTCGACCAAACTTATATTAAAATAGTAATCTCTTTTCTCTTAACCGAAAGACTATAAGATTTATCTTTTTCTGCCAATCTTGAAATGACCTTTACCTTTGAATGGTCATTATATTGTATCATATAATCACTCTGTATATTGACACTTTGTATAGGGGCGCCACATTTGATAAGATAAGTAATGATTAGACTGCTTTTGGTCAGTTGTTGGTCCAACTTCTTCAATTCAATGACTTCATCATTAATAGCAACCTTGATATGTTGCTGCACATATTCACTGGCACAAATTCGTAGCATATCTTTAGGTTGGCATTTCGCTTCTTTTTTTAAGGCGAACGCTAAATGCTTTTTTTCTAAGGAAGCCGTTAGTACAAGTCCCTCTTCGGCATACGCTACCATAATATTGGCAACGATTTCACTGTGAGCTTTTGTCTTGTGGGGAAGAATACAACTTAGCAATAACAATGCAACTGTACTTAATTTTAATACTTTCATCTGTGGTTTTTTAATTATTTGAAATTGATTTTGATATAAGGATAAATTGGTCTCGTTGTGCTTTGATTAAATATCTGACACAATAATACGGGGATCTAGGTGTGAGAAATACGAAATAGTTTCCGTCAAAAGCGAAAATTAAGTTTTTGACTCATCGAAAAGCGAAATTTTTATTGAAATAGGTGACATTGCATCAAAGAGAGATCATAGTTTTTGCGTAAAAACTCTATTCCGTTTTTATGAATTGTATCTCCCTTCTAGACTTTCACTAAAAATATTTTGAATGCTGTCTGCTGATAGTTTACGTTTATACATAAGTCAAGACATTTTAAATTAAAATGACTACGGAGTAGTCGAAGTTGAGTAACTATGGGTGTGAACCCGTAGTGAAATACACAAAATATATGAACTACAGAGTAGTTCAACTATACAAATGAACGAACTGACGAGTTGAACTACTCCGTAGTTCGATTAATCTACTTTTTGAACCACGGATGAAATCCGTGGCTAATCATATTAAACCACTCTGTGGTTTGTTGAATATTGAATGTTAGGTTTAAAATCGCTTTTACACTTTTCTTGTGATTGCTATATTTTGCTACACCTTTTTTATT
>CAYLSF010001120.1:0-2911 GCA_964385675.1 uncultured Saprospiraceae bacterium | reverse complement strand
CATTTTTTATTATTTTAAGTACTTCTTTTGGCGTTTTAGACATGGTCAGTTATCAATTTATAGGTTAGCTTTTTAATCGAAAAACGTTATATTTGTTTATGGTGTTAAAATTAAAAAGAATCTAGCGTCCAAAACAAAAAATCATGGAAAATATAGAAGCTTATCCTAAATATGAGTTTTCTACTTTTTCGGAAGAAATGGCTAGAAAGGCATTTAGATTGCGTCCACAGTTGAAAGATGAGGACTATTTAACGGAATGGCTAAAACGCTCCAAAACACAAGTCATTACAGAAGACGAGCAGAAATTAATTAATCGTTTGCATCGCAAATTAAACCTATTTGTACGGAGTTGGAATGAGCAAGAATTAAAAGAACGGTTTATTAGTCATATAATAGAGTTGGTAGATTTTGATTTATATGATTTGGAAGTAACTTCTTTTTCAGAACGTCCAATGCAAGTGATTTATAATAAAAGTGTGGTGCAAGGTAAGGTAGAATGGATGGTCGCCAATGGATTATTTGAGCCTGAGCAGTCTTTCTTTTTCATCCATGAATATAAGAAGGAACAGGACTCTTCTAATGATCCTGTTGGACAATTATTAGCGACTTTATTTGCGGCTCAAGTTTTAAATAGTCAAACGCCTAAACCGACGTTATTTAATCCGTCTCCCTCTTCTTTTAAGGATGTACCGCTTTATGGTATTTATATTATTGGTCGAATGTGGTTTTTTGTGCGGTTAAAAGAAGATAAATATTATATTTCTGATGCTTATATCGCTACGGAAATGGAAGATTTACAAACTATTGTCAAAATGTTGAAGGCACAGAAGGAAATGATTATTGAATTGGTGGAGAAGATTAAGTCTTTAAATAAACAATAGAACGTCATTCCGCATGGAGAGGCGGAATCTCCCAGAACGTAAGAACATAAAGGGTAAGCTTTAAAAGAATACTTCTTAGCTTACCCTTTATGTTCTTACGGCTTGAGAGTTCCGATAGCTATACGGAGCGGCTATGCTAACTTAATATTTTTTCAACACTTCAGAAATACGAGCTATCGGGACAAATTTTTAGAAAGAAAAATTTATTACCCCTTTTCCCCTCCTCTCCTCTATTTAATCAATCCTTTAAGTCTTGAATAAATAGCTATTTGAGGTTAGTTTTATCAACAATTTTACAATAATTTCAAGGTGTATCGGAAGCAAAACGATAAGGAAATGTAGAAATCTATAAACTTTGAAAAAATTATTTTATATAGATACCTACTTTTTCATCAAATTTTGCATCTTTGCTATCGTAAGAAAAGTTCATTAATTTTGAGCTATTATTTAAAAAAATTGATTTTTAAGCATATTCGTCGTTGTAATATTACTTAAAGGTCTTATTACAAAACGAAACCCAAAGTTTTATACCATGAAACTAATTGTGAATATTTTACTATTGCTTGTTATTATTGGTTTAGCTGTGTTCTTAGGCTATCAAATTTATGAGCCAATCAAATTTGAAGCGGAGTGGCAAAAGCGTGAAAAGGCTGTGGCGGAGCAGCTAATTAAAATTAGAACTGCACAACAAGCTTACAAAGGCATCAAAGGTTACTATGCACCAAGTTTTGATTCTTTGAGACACGTATTAACAACGGATTCTTTCAAGATTATCAGTGTTTTTGGTGATGCCGATCAAGAAGGTGCTGTTGTAAGAAAAGTTATCACTTATGTAAATGCCGCTGATTCAATGGTTAATGCAGGTATTGATTTGGCTACATTGGATAATGTGCCAATTTCTGACGCAGCAGCAGGTGCGAAATTTACTATTAAATCTGGAATGGTCGAGAAGCAAGGGGTAGAAGTACCCGTAGTAGAGGTTAGTATTCCTGTGAGAGATTATATGGGAGAATTCAACCAACCACACTTCACGCGTTACAACAATCAATTCAAACCAAATGGTGTATTGAAGTTTGGAGATTTATCAAATCCATCAGTAGCAGGAACCTGGAGAAAATTTGGAAAAGAAAGCGAAGAGTAATATATATTCGACACCTATCTTTAATGAGGTATTGTCGCCGACCTACAACCTGTCTATCCTTGTTGGGATAGGCAGGTTGTCGTATTTTCTGACGAACCCATTAAAGGATATTGTCTATCAAGGAGTGTACCATGCCCTCCCCTATCAGAAATGGGATTTAATTCAATTTATTACAGATATTCTGGATGAAGATAAAGTCTTAACACTATCCTATAAACACGTAAAAATTGTTTTTGATAATCGACTAGTTACTTTAGTTCCCAATGTTTTGTATAGTGATGAAAATCCTGTTTTGTACCTAGAAAAGGTCGTGAATATTCCTGATGAACATGTAGTGTTGATAGATACCATAACTGATATTGCAGCTCAAAATATATACGCTATACCAGAAAAGGTCTATCATATTTTTAGGGATCAATATGGTAGCAATACCTATTATCATTTATCCACGGCTATTATAAAAAGTTGTCAATCGTTTATTGAATATAAAATTGACACAGAAAAGGTCGTGTTTCTAAATATTCAACAGAACCAAATTCACGTCATTGCCTTTGATCGTACTCAACTGTTGTTTTACAATACTTTCAACTTTCAAAATGCGGAAGACTTAGTGTATTATGTATTATTGGTATATGAGCAATTAGGATTACATAATGAGAAAGTTCCGTTGTATATAGCGGGTAAAATTCAAGAAGAATCCCAAATTCATGATCGGCTGTACCAATATATCAGGTATTTACATTTTGTAAGTAGAACAGACTTTTATCGATTTGATAAATCATTCAAATCCATCCCTTCACACTTCTTTTTTGACTTATATAGTTTACACACATGCGCATAATTGGCGGAAAATTTAAAGGTCGAAAATTCTTTCCACCAGCTAAAAACT
>CAYLSF010001119.1:0-2911 GCA_964385675.1 uncultured Saprospiraceae bacterium | reverse complement strand
CTGTATCTTCAAATAAATCAGCAGCGGATAATGCTGTATTAAACTCCATACCTGTTAATACTAATGTAGCAGGAGTTGCAAAGTAATTTGCTGATGTACCATCATTATTTAATTCAAACTCATCACTTGCGTCAGTAGCATCGAAATTAAACCAATATACACCTGAAATATTGGCTTGAGCACCGTCACGGAAGTCTGCATATTCAGCGGATAACCCTTTCATTGTACCATTTGTCATCGTAAATTGACCATCTAAACTACCTTCAGGACCGTCGATTTCCATACCGTGATCAGAATCAGCACCTGCGATATAAACAAAGTTATTGATAGTACCAGAGTAAGCTTGATCCACATCATAACCATCATCACCTTGTGCCCAGATTACAATGTTATCAACATTTACATTACCGCCAAAGAACTCAATACCATCATCTGCATTACCAACTACTTCTATATGATTGACTGTAGTCATATTACCTACACCACCTAAAGTAATTCCATTAATTTCATTACCAGGGCTAACTACAGCACCACCGTGTCTTACAGATACATAAGTGATAGAACCAGAATTATCAGCTGCTTCACTACCGCCATAGCTTGACCAATCTTCATCAGCAGGTAACCCTTCGATTACAGCTTCCGTACCCGCACCTACAGAAATAGGCGCTTTTCCTAAAATAACTAGACCACCCCAAAGACCAGCATTCGTTTCATCTAAGTTTGGACTTTCAGTTTCACCAAGTGTAATATTATCTTGAACTGATGTCATAATAATTGGGTTATCAGCAGTACCATTTGCCATTAATTTTCCACCTCTTGCTACCACTAAAGCTGTAGCTAAAGAACCTTGTCCTTCACCACCTTTTACGATAGTACCAGCATCAATTGTTAAGGTAACACCATCAGTTACGACTACTTTACCGTTTAAAACGTGAATCGCATCAGCAGACCAAGTTTCATCAGCTGTGATTAAACCAACGTGTGTAACTGTAGGCTCGTCTTCTATACAATTTCCATTAACACAAGTAAAACCTGTAGGACAATTTACACCAGCACATAAATCTACTTGTACTAATTGACCATCTTGACAGATCCAACCTTCAGGAATTACTACATTTAAACAAGGATCTACTGCCTCGTCATCGTTACAAGAAGGTAAAATAGCTAGTGAAAAAATACTAGCAGCAAGGAAAAGTAAAGTTTTTAAATGACTCATTTTTCTAGTTTAGTTTAAAATGAATAAGTTTATGAAATTATTTAAGCGTGAAAACTTATTTTCTAATTTGATGCTGCAAAAAAAAGGTATTTTTGTGAAGCGAAAATGAAGACCTTGTTATCAAATGTTTAATGATAATACTAAATGTATTAACATTAATTTAAAATAATATTGAAATGTAGATAGTGAGGGAGGGAGGTAGTAGTTAAAAGGTTGATTTTCAATGTATTTAATTATTGCTTTAATGTTAATTTGAGGTTTAATTAAAAAAAAACACGGACAATAGCCCGTGTTTCAATGATTGTTTTTTGTACATGTAATTAATAATACTAAGCAACTATGCTACTTTTGAAACCATACTAGGTAGTGTTAGCATTTTTTCTTTAGGTATGGCAAAGTAAAAGGTTGTTCCTTTTCCAAGTGTTGAATCCAACCAGATTCTACCATCATATTTTTCTACTATTTTTTTACAAGTGGCTAGTCCGATACCTGTTCCGCTATATTCGCCTCTATGATGAAGACGGCTAAACATATCGAATACCTTATCAAAATATGCTTTTTCTATACCTATCCCGTTATCTGCTATTGAAAATACATATTCATTATTGATGAGCTGACTGTTGACATTTATTTTTATAACTTCTGATTTATTGTATTTTATTCCATTCAATATCAAATTTTGAAATAATTGACGCATTTCACTGTGTACACCATCTATGATGGGTAAAGTATTGAGTCGAAGCGTCATTTTTTGATTATTATTAAATCGTTGAATATCATTATATAATGTGTTGACGATATTATTCAAATCAATAGCTTCTGTTTCTTTATGCGTCATATCAATTTTAGAAAAGTCCAAAATATTCTCAACCATATCTTTCATTTGATTGGAACTACTTATAATATAGTCTAGGTATTGACTAACATTTTTATAGTCTCCTTTATTGATTCTTCTTTTCATTAAGGTAACAAAACCCATAATATTCCGAATCGGCTCTTTTAAATCATGAGAAGCAATATGTGCAAATCGTTCTAATTCATGATTAGACTTTTGAAGTTTTTCATTTAAAGCCTCCAATTCTTGAGTTCGCAATTGTACTTTATCTTCCAACTCTTTGTTAAGAATTTTTCGCATCCTATGACGCTGTTTATTCATTACTAATAAGGTCGATATGAAAGTAATCAAGATGATTAGCCCAACAATGAATAATCTTTGATTTTGTAAATCCGTTTGGTTTAGTTTTTTCTCTATGTTTAATAACTCAATTTCTTTGGTTGCTTGACTCTTTTTGAACTTAGTCTCTAGTTCTGTAATGGTTTTAGTTTTTTCAGCGTCATATAAAATGTCTTTTAAATCGCTGTATATTTCAAAATGTTTTAATGCCTTGTAAGGCTGATTAATAGCTTTATAATAATGTGAATATTGAAGTTGGTTTTCAGCTAATCCTTTTTTATTTTCCGTGGATTCTGCTACGGTTTTACCTTGTGCTAAATATTTAAATGCTTTATCGTATTGTTTAAACTGAAGTGAGGTCGCCGCTAAACCATTGTATATTTCATCTCTATATTGTAATCTATCATTCTTTAAACTAATGGATAATGCGTTTTGAAAAAATGAAGCCGCTGTAGGGTATTCTTTACTAAGTAAATATATTTTGCCTAAGTTCAAATTAGCTTCTAACACGCCATAACTCA
>CAYLSF010001118.1:0-2913 GCA_964385675.1 uncultured Saprospiraceae bacterium | reverse complement strand
CATACGTACGAACATCTAAGTCCGCAATAATTGGAATATCATACGTAATTTGGAAAATATCATCTCCTGATGTACGCCATCTATCTTCTTTGTCAAATGTCTCTCCCTCTCCCAAGCTTTTTGCTTTCTTACGATTAGATACCACAAAACCATTATAACCTGTTTCATCTAATACATAATATAATTCATCAGAAGGCGTATTAATACCTTTTCCTAGGTTTTCTGCTTTTTTGAAATCTAAGCCATCTTGCTCGGCTGTGAAAATATCATACCCTCCAATACCAGGATGACCTTTAGAGGCAAAATATAATCTATCACCATGGTAAAATGGCGTCTCATCTGCAGCGATTGTATTGATATTATCTCCTAAACGAATCGGTGCTTCAAATTCAGAAGCAGATTTTTTCATCGCATAGTAAATATCCCAATCTTTTGAACCTGGCATATTTGACGTAAAGAATAACGCATCTTTACCATTCACTTTACCATAAGCAGGCTGCTTACTTGTGTAGCTATCATCATTGATTCCAGTAACTTTTGTTGGTTTTCCGAATCCATCAGCAGTTACTTCTGATACGTAAATATCACACAATTGTAAGTCTTGTCCTGTCATCAAGCAACGTGTAAAATACAATTGCTTTCTATCATCACTCATCGTTACATTACCCGTATGTACACCATACATATTGATGGCATCTACTGCTTTTCCTTCACTCCATTTTTTACCATCAAAAGTTGTCTTGTATAACTTTGAGAAGTAATTTCCTTTTGCATCTTTCTTAACCACTAATTTATCAGAACTTAGTCCTGTATAGTATAATTCATTGTCATTGGCTAAAAACGGAGACCATTCTGTATAAGCAGAGTTAAATGCTCTAGTTGTCTTATTTTGAACTTCTGTACCTTCTACTTCATCGGGTAAAGATTCTGCCAATTCCACTCCTGCTTTTTCAATAGCAGCAAGTGCTTTTAACTTTTCATCAGAAGTAGAAGCCATAAATGCATCAAATGCCTTTTTAGAATCTTCATATTTTCCAGAAATTTTCAAAGCATATCCTAAAAAATAACCTGCATTTGGATATTTCTTTTCCTCGTCCTTCTTCATTAATTTTCTATACCAACTTGCAGATTTACGATAGTTTCTTAAATGATGGTATAAGGCAGCGATATTGTGAATTACATCCACATTATCTTCAATATTATCTTCCCCATCTTCATACGCATCTATATACCATTTTAAGGCAGTATAATACTCCTTCTTTTCCATTTCTTTTTGGGCAGCTAGCACCTTATCTACTTCCATAGGTTGGGCTAATAGTTGACCACAGCAAAAAACCATTACGGCTATTAGGACTTTAATTTGTTTCATTCTACTGAATATTTATGATGTTTTATCAAAGAGGAGAAACAATGAATGAATTATTATCCATTCATTGTTTCCTAAACTGAAATAAAATTAGAATCGTGGAGAGAAAATAACAGGTGGAATCGTTGGCACTTTTGGTATTCTAATGATGTAGCCTACACCGATTTCAAAGCCACCTTGACTATTACTTGCAGCACTTAAATCAGATACATTGAAATCATAACTTACGCCTGCTCTTAAATTTTTATAATCAATACCTAATAAAATCATAGCAGCATCATCTAAACGATAACCTGGACCAAAATTCAAGACGGTATTTTCATTTAATTCGTATCCAAATAAAAGGTTAGCAATTAATTCTTCTGTGCCTGCTTGTGTTTGATATAAAACTTGAGGACGGAATTTCCAGTCGCCTTTTAAGTCAATATCTGCAGTAGCATGCCCAACATAACGACGAGCACGAGTACCATTACCCACAAAACCTTCTTCTGTCTCTGCAATATTAAAGGAAGAAAAACCAATCGTGTATTCTAAACCAGCCTTTGGCTTACTACGGAACGCCAAACCAGCCTGATAATCTCCATAGGATTTATTATCGTCTAGTGTTCCTTCACCTGTTGGTAAGTTTGTATCTATTGTACCACTATTGATTTGATTTCCAAAAACCAAATTCTGCTGATCAAATCGCCTTTGCACTTGACTATAGCCTCCTGCAATGGTTAATACGTTTTTACGCTTATCATCTAATGCCCAATGGTAAGCCAAGTTACCTCCGATAATTAAATTGCTTAAATTTGCGGAACCCGATTGATCGTTGATTAGTGATGCTCCAATACCGATCCAATCTTTCTTACCAATTCCTCTAAAAGCGGGCACATCAATGTAGAATGATGGTGTTCGATATGGATTATCTATAACACTTGCCCACTGATCTCTATAAATTCCTCCTATGCGGACAGTTCCTTTAAATGCACCTGATAACGCTGGGTTTAGCGATATAGGCGACATATCAAATTGAGTAAAGTGTATATCTTGAGCCTCTGCTGTATTAAGTGTAAATACAAGTAAGCATAAGAATAAAAGTCTAGCTAATTTCATCCTCTATGATTATAGTTAGTTAATGAATCTCAAATGTAATATTTCACCATATTTTAATGTTCAATCAATTGTCAAATATTGATGAGACATCATTTAAAAGGGATAAAACTTTAAAAATCTAGTCTGCACTAATAAATTTACTGGGTTGATTTTCAAAATTTTCCCTGTTTATGGTTTAGCTTAAGTACATTGTATCGGCTAAATTAATTAAAATGCCGAAATATCAATGTAAAAAACGTCCTTAGTTCCTATTTTTTAAGTGTAATCTTTGGTATCCTTGAAATTTTAACAAACTACATCTTATTCATTTCTATACATTATTATTTCAAGGTTTTGTTCTGGAGTTGTTCTTTTAGTGTATTCAGCTATTAGCCATTAGTGAGGAATATTAATTTATGGGCAAGATAGTAAATTTATGAGGGAAGTCTATATTTTATAATAAAATTGGA
>CAYLSF010001117.1:0-2918 GCA_964385675.1 uncultured Saprospiraceae bacterium | reverse complement strand
TTTTTTATTGTGTGATTGAGTTCAAATTCCTGTTTTATATATCATTATTTTTTTAGAAAAGGTCTGCTGTTCGGCAGACCTTTTTTAGTTTTAGATAAAACTCGATTTGCGAAACTTCAAAAGTTTTGTAAATCTTAAAATCGAGAAATAAATCAAAAAATGACAGACCAAAACACAACAATCTATCAACTCAAAACCAATCATGTACAGCGATTGGCTGATATGATTACGCCTGTAAGTGTCTATCTCAATTTACGAGATAAATTTGCCAATAGTTTACTCTTGGAAAGTTCGGATTATCATGGTAATGAAAATTCATTTTCCTATATCTGCTGTCAGCCGATCGCTAAATTTGAAGTGAGTAATGGACAAATTTCAAGAGAATATCCAGATGGAACAAACAATACCGCACCAGCAACTAATGTAATTGACAGTTTAAAATCCTTTATTGGACAATTTAAAATCGATACCAACGAGTTTAAATTTATCAATAATGGATTATTCGGCTATCAATCGTATGGAGCCGTTCAATACTTTGAAACCTTAGATATAAAACCGTATCAAAATCAAGCCGAAGCGATTCCAGATATTCTATACCATGCCTATCGTTATGTGATTGCTATCAATCATTTTAACAATCAAATGTATGTGTTCGAACATCTGATGGAAGGCGAAACCTCTCAATTGAAGCAAATGTTATCTTTTATTGGGATGCGAAACCATCAAGTCTTCCAGTTTCAGCGTGTAGGGGATGAGACTTCCAACATGACGGATCAAGATTATTTGGATATGGTGGAAAAAGGGAAATATCATTGTCAGCGAGGGGATGTCTTTCAAATTGTATTGGCTCGACGCTATGAGCAAGGTTTCAAAGGTGATGAATTTAATGTATATCGAGCTTTACGAGCCGTCAATCCATCGCCCTACTTATTCTACTTTGATTATGGTAGTTTTAAACTGTTCGGTTCTTCTCCAGAAGCACAATTGGTTATCAATGGTTCAAAAGCCACCATCAATCCAATAGCCGGCACATTTAAACGAACAGGTAATGATGAAGCCGATGCAGAGTCGGCGAGAAAACTCGCCCTAGACCCCAAAGAAAATGCAGAACACGTCATGCTCGTGGATTTAGCTAGAAATGACCTCAGCAGACATGGTAAAAACGTCACCGTAGAAACTTATCGAGAAATTCAATTTTATTCCCACGTTATCCATTTAGTCTCTAAAGTTACAGGAGATTTAGAAGTTGCCAACAAGCTAGAGGTCGTTGGAGATACTTTTCCGGCTGGTACATTATCGGGTGCTCCAAAATACCGTGCAATGGAATTAATAGATAAATATGAACCAACAAATCGTAGTATGTATGGTGGTTGTATTGGTTTTTTAGGCTTCAATCACGATTTCAATCATGCAATTATTATTCGTTCTTTCAAAAGTCAAAATAATAAACTCTACTATCAAGCAGGAGCGGGTATTGTTTTTAAATCCAATGCTCAAAGTGAATTGGAAGAAGTTGGCAATAAGTTAGGAGCGTTAAGAAAGGCATTGGGAATTGCGGAAACATTATAACAAAAATTAAAATTAAAACCGTCATTCCTGCGAAGGCAGTGCCGATAGCTATCGGCATCCCAAAATGTAAAGAGTAAAGGCTAAGCATTGTAGTATTTTAGAAGGCTTACCATTCCGTACCAATCGCTTGGGAGATGCTGAATCAAGTTCAGCATGACGTATTATCTTAGGAATCACGTAAATTCAAAATAATGAAAATTCTAGTATTAGACAATTACGATTCTTTCACCTACAATCTTGTACATATCGTACGAGAATTAGGGTATGGAGATCAAATGGAAGTCTATCGTAATGATAAAATTGACTTGGCAGATGTGGAGCAATATGATAAAATATTGCTTTCACCAGGGCCTGGAATCCCAGAAGAAGCAGGTATTATGCCTGAATTATTAAAACAATACGGCCCAACCAAAAGCATTTTAGGGATTTGCTTAGGACATCAAGCAATTGGAGAGGCTTTTGGAGCAGAAATCTATAATATCGGTGAGGTTCTGCACGGTATTCCAATGAAAAATATCGTTCAAAAAAAGGATTATCTTTTTGAGGGGTTACCACAAGAATTTATGGGGGCAAGATACCATTCTTGGGCAATCAAACGCTCTACTCTCAATGGTCAATTGGACTTAATCGCTTCCGATGAAAATGGAGAAGTGATGGGCGTGGCTCATAAAGAATATGATGTGCGAGGATTACAATTTCATCCAGAGTCTGTATTGACCGAAAATGGAAAGCAGATTATTAAGAATTGGCTATTAAACTAGAACAGAGAGCAGAGAATAGAGATGAACAGTATAATCTCTGCTCTCTATTCTCTCAGTCCCGATAGCTATCGGGACGGTCTCTCTTCTTAAAAATTAACAATGAAAAACATGTTAGGATTAATATTTCTAGCCTTACTGTGTGGGGCGATTCTGCCGATTCAGGCGGGAATTAATGCCAAAATGGGGGATGCAGTAAATGATCCAATTTATGGGGCGTTGATTTCCTTTGTGGTCGGGTTGATTGGTTTAGCCATTTATGCGGTAGTAACCAAAGTCGATTTTGCTACGATTTCCAATTTGCGAACAGCAGATTGGACAGTTTGGACAGGTGGCTTAATGGGAGCATTTTATGTGGTCGCCACTATTATTTTAGTTCCTAAAATTGGAGCAGCGTTGACCTTTGGGCTTATCGTGGCAGGACAGATGTTAGTATCCGTTATTCTAGACCATTATGGTTTGTTGGGTGTTCCTATTCAGCCGATTAACTGGCAGCGAGTGCTTGGGATTTTAATGCTGATTGGTGGATTTTTACTTATTCGGAACTTTTAGTTTTGGGGGACACAGAGTACACAGAGAAGACATAAAGTA